>JAFTSR010000137.1 GCA_017467225.1 Clostridia bacterium
ACTTCATCTGGCCCGGCTTTGGCGACAACATGCGCGTGCTGATGTGGATCCTCGCTCGCTGCGAGGGTAAGGTCGATGCTGACATCACGCCCATCGGCTATGTTCCGAAGGCTGAGGACATCAACATCGAGGGTCTGTCCGATGTGACCATCGACACCATCCGTGAGCTGCTGACCGTTGACAACGCTTCTTGGCTGGAGGATATCCAGAATATCAAGGAGTTCTACGCACAGGTTGGCGACCGCGTTCCCGTCGCTATGTACGACGAGCTCGCTGCTCTTGAGGCAAGACTGTCTAAGTAATATAAGAGAATTAAATATCATGCGAGGGAGACATTTTTTGAAGAAAAAGCTGGAGGCAACCGACTTTGGTCGGTTGCCTCCTTTGAGTTTGTCTTGACGGCTAAACACCGTCATCACGCATCTTTGCTATGCAAAGATGCGTGACCGCCAAACTCATTTCCCCTCGCGCTCCCTCTGAAAACCCTTTGATGCATGGGATGGATTGAATTTTTGCATCGCTATTCTTTCCGCACAAAGACATTGTGGCAAGTGTCGGGGTCGCGTCTTCTTAAAATGCTTTGTCCCCCCTCTCGCCTGCAAAATATTCCCAACCTTATTGACTTTTCTCCGCATCCGCGTTATAATATCCGTAATAAATCATAAGGAATAACGATCATTATGTTGCTTACAAAAGACAAAAGCTTTTATAAAAACTTCTTCTCGCTGTGCTGCGTCCTGGTGCTCAACAACGTCATCATCCTGGGTGTCAACCTTGCCGACAACATTATGCTGGGCAACTTCAGCGAGGCGGCGCTCTCCGGCGCCACCGCCTGCAACCAGCTGCAGTTTATCTTTCAGCAGCTGATCTCCGGCATCGGCAGCACCATGGTCATGATGGGTAGTCAGCACTGGGGACAGAAGAACACCGACGGCATCAAGCGCCTGGCCAACGGCGCACTGATCTGCGGCTTGGTCCTCGGCGGCGTCATGTTTTTACTCGCTACCGTCATGCCCCGACAGCTTCTCACCATCTTTACCGACTCCGAAGCGTTTATTGCCGAGGGTATTCTGTATCTGAACATCATCAAATACACCTATCCCATCTTTGCGCTGACCAACATTCTTCTGGCCTCGCTGCGCGCCGTGGAAAGCGTCCGCATCGGCTTTGTTGTCTCGCTTTTTACGCTCTTTACCAATATTACACTCAACTACGTTCTGATTTTCGGTCGTCTCGGCTTCCCCGCTATGGGAAGTGAGGGCGCTGCCATCGCCACGCTGGTCTCGCGTGCCGTGGAGCTTTTGGTCGTTGTTGCCTACATTGTCCTCGTCGACCGAAAGCTGCGTTGGCGATTGGCTGATCTTGTCAAGCCCGATCTGCCTGTTTTTAAGGTTTTCCTGATCACTTGCCTGCCCTTGGTCGTCTGTGACGGTCTTTTTGGTATTTCGACCGCGCTGCAGACCGCCATCCTCGGTCACATGACGGACGCCGCCATCTCGGCGAACTCGGTCGCCTCCACGCTGTACCAGCTGCTCAAGGTGGCAAGCGTCGGCTGCGCCGGTGCAGCTGCGGTCATCATCGGGCGAACCATTGGCGAGGGACGCATCGACAAAACCAAGGAATACGCCAAGACCATGCAGCTGATCTTTGTCGGTGTCGGCGTTTTCATCTGCGTCGCGCTGCTGCTTTTGCGTGGTCCCGTTGTTGCGGCGTACAAGATCAGCGATGAGGCAAAGGACCTGGCGTACCGATTCCTTGGCGTGCTCGCCTTCACGGGGGCAGGCATGGCCTACCAGATGCCGACCAACACGGGCAGTATCCGCGGCGGCGGCGACGCCAAATACGTCCTGCGCACCGATTTCATCAGCATCTGGTGCATCGTCCTGCCCATCTCGTTCCTCGCCGCGTTCGTTTTCCATTGGCCGCCCGTGGTCGTCATCGCCTGCCTCAACGCCGACCAGGTGTTCAAGGGCATCCCCGCCGTCATCAAGTGTAATCGCTTTCATTGGATCAAAAAATTGACATAGAAGGAAAAGGAGTATGCTGTGGCATGCTCCTTCTTTTGTATGCCTCCGGCGGCGCTCCGCGGGCTTAAGAACCTTTTTGAGAAAAAGAAGGTCGCAAACGACCATCGAGTTTGTCTCGGCGGCTTGACACCGCCGTTTCGGGCAAGCCCGAAAACGCCAAACATCGGTTCTTAAGAATCTCCAAAAACTTTTGAAAAATTTATTACTAAACTTTTGACTTCCGCGGCTGTTCCATGCCGACAGCAGCGTCCATATGGGGCCCCTACCCCATATGTTAGATGCAGATATTTGTTTTGCGCTGGAACGGGTCGCCGAGGATGTCGACCCCTACAGGAAGTTTATTTTTCTTCCCGTAGAAAACCTCTATGTTTTCGCCGTTTTTTTGAAACGGCGAAAGCAAAGTCTGCTCTTTGCGACAACCGCGTGCGTTTGAGCAAAAACGCGACAGCGTTTTTGTGTGTAGCACGCGATAGCGGGGGGACATGGGGGGCTCCCCCATGCGCGTGTTCTTTCGCCGGTTTCTTTGTCGCGTGACAAAGAAATCGGCACATCGAATAAAAGTTAGAAAGTTCTGTTCGCACCTTCTAAATCATCTCCCCCGCCTCCTCTTGACAACAGTCCCAAAATCATGTATAATATGTGGTAGAATGCCCCAACATATCCAAAAAAGGAGTGCAAACCATGATAACACCCAAAATTCTCCTGCGCTTCAAGACCGACGGCAGCTATAAAATCTGCTGCTTCTCCGATCTGCATGAAACCGCCGACTACGATCCTCGCTCCTACGCCGCCTTTGACGGCATCATCGAGCGTGAGCAGCCCGATCTCGTCCTCCTTGGCGGCGACATCTGGAACGGCGCGCTTGACCGCCCCATCGAGGAGCTCAAGGCCTTTTTGGATATCTTCACCCAGCCAATGGAGCGCCGCGGCATCCCGTGGGCGCATGTCATGGGCAATCACGACCACGATTACGCCTTTGGCGACGCTGCATACCAGGCACTCTTTGAAAGCTATCCGCATTGCGTTTCGATGCACACCGCGCCCGATAGCGGTGTGGACGGCGTGACCAACTTCTGCCTGCCCATCCGCGCCTCGGATGACAGCCGCATTGCCTTTGCCGTCTGGGGGCTGGACACCCACATCCTCTCCGACGGTCTGACGCTGCGCAACGGCGTCAATCTGCGACAGGGTCATCGCGTCTCTTCTCCCGTCACCGGCACCAGCCACTGGGATTTCGTCCACTTCAATCAGATCCGCTGGTATTTTGCCACCTCGGAGCAGCTGGAACGCGAAAACGGCGCGCCCATCGATGCCTTGATGCTGCTGCACGCCGCGCCCTTGGAATTCGGCATCTGCATGAACAACCCCAGCGAAACGAGGCTTGACGGCGACGTGCAGGAAACGCTGTTCACAGGCTCCCTCAACTCCGGTCTGTTTGCCGCTGCACTGCAGCGCGGCGACGTGCGTGCAATGGTCTCGGGGCACATGCACGCCAACACCTTTGCCGCCACATACTGCGGCATGACCCTCGCGTTCGACGGCTCGATCGGCTTCAAGACCGGCGGCAAGGACGCGCTGCGCGGTGGTCGCGTATTTGAGATTTGCGAGAGCGATACCGCGCACCCCAAGACCCGCTACGTCTATGCAAAAGACGTGATTGAAATTTGAAATTTTACAAAGGAATGTTTTATCATACATGGCAAAGAAAGAAATTGATGTAAAAAAAGAAGCCGCCAAGGCGGCAAAAAAAGAGGCGACTAAGCCTTCTGCCAAGTCACCTGCAGCGAAATCTGCCGCCAAATCCGCTGCATCCGCCAAAGCCGCACCGGCAAAGGCGGCAGTTAAGCCTGCCGCTCCCAAGGCGGTCAAACAGCCCGCACCTGCACCCGCGCCTGCCGACGAGGGCGGCTACAACAACGCCAGCATTACCATGCTCAAGGGAGCCGAGCGCGTCCGCAAGCGCCCTGCCGTTATTTTCGGCTCGGACGGTCTTGAGGGCTGCGAGCATGCTTTCTTCGAAATTCTGTCCAACGCGGTCGACGAGGCGCGCGAGGGCAACGGCGATGTCATCACCGTCACCGCCTATGCCGATCACTCGATCACGGTCGACGACCGCGGTCGCGGCGTTCCGCTGGGATTCAACGAAAAAGAAGGCCGCTGGAACTGGGATCTGATTTACTGTGAGCTGTACGCCGGCGGCAAATACGACAACAACGCCGAGGGTGCGGCCTACGAATACTCGCTGGGTCTGAACGGTCTGGGTGCTTGCGCCACGCAGTATTCCTCAGAATACATGGACGTTTATTCCTACGACGGCACCAACGAATATTCCATTCACTTCAAGAAGGGCGAGCCCGTCAGCGAGCTGCAGACCCGTGCGCTTGCTCCTTCGGAAAAGCGCACCGGCACCGTCATTCATTGGCGTCCCGATCTTGAGGTGTTTACCGACATCGCCATTCCCTACGAGCACTTCTCGGACACCATGAAGCGCCAGTCGGTGGTTGTCTCGGGCGTCACCTTCCTGCTTCGCACCGAAAATCCAGACAAAAAGGGCGAGTTTGAGGAGGAGAAGTTCTACTATCAGAACGGCATTATGGACTATCTGTCCGAGCAGGTGGGCGAGGCCGGCCTGACCGCGCCCGTGCAGTGGCATCTGGAGACCCAGGGACGCGACCGCGACGACAAGGCCATGTACAAGCTCAAGGCTGACGTCACCTTCTGTGTTTCCAACACGGTCAGCATGCTGGAGTATTATCACTGCTCAAGCTACCTGGAGCACGGCGGCTCTCCCGACCGCGCGGTGCGCAGCGCGTTTGTCTATGCGCTGGACAAATATATCAAGGCCGCCGGAAAGTACACCAAAAACGAGGCCAAGATCACCTTTGCCGACGTGGCCGATTGTCTGGTGCTGATCATCAACTCGGTCTCCACCATGACATCCTACGAAAACCAGACCAAAAAGGCGATCACCAACACCTTTATCTACGAGGCTCTCAACGAATTTCTGCGCCGTCAGCTGGAGATCTACTTTATCGAGAACCCGACGGCTGCCGAGATTTTTGCCAACCAGGTTCTGGTCAACAAGAGATCGCGCGAGAGCGCCGAGACTGCGCGCATCAGCATCAAAAAGAAGCTGACCGGCAGCATGGACATCACCAACCGTGTGGAAAAATTCATCAACTGCCGCTCCAAGGACCCCGAGCGGCGCGAGCTGTATATCGTTGAGGGCGACAGCGCCGCGACCTCCTGTAAGATCGGACGCGATGCCGAGTTCCAAGCCATTATGCCGGTTCGCGGTAAGACGCTCAACTGCATGAAGGCGGATTACGATCAGATTTTCAAATCCGAGATCATCACCGACCTTTTGCGCGTCATCGGCTGCGGCGTGGAGGTTAACAGCAAAAAGGTCAAGACCGACGTCAACGCCTTCGATCTTTCCCTGCTTCGCTGGAATAAGATCATCATCTGTACCGATGCCGACGAGGACGGCTTCCAGATCCGCACGCTGCTTCTGACGCTGTTCTACCGCCTGCTCCCCACCCTTCTGGCCGAGCACAAGGTTTTCATCGCCGAGACGCCGCTCTTTGAGATCACCACCAAGGACAAGACCTACTTCGCCTACGATGAATTTGAAAAAGCCGACATTCTCAAGAAGATCGGCAACAAGAAATACACGCTGCAGCGCTCCAAGGGCTTGGGCGAGAACTCGTCCGACATGATGTGGGAAACCACCATGAACCCCGAAACGCGCCGTCTGGTTTCGGTCGTCCCCGCCGATCCTGCCAAAACCGAGGAGATCTTTGACGTTCTTCTTGGCACCAATCTGCCTGCCAGAAAAGCGTTTATCGCCGAGAACGGCTCGCGCTATATCAAGGACGCGGACATTTAAGAGAACTGCAATGAGAAGTTGGGGCGCTGCCCCAGACCCCGGCAAGGGAGCTTTTTGAAAAAAGTTCCCTTGCGACCCTCAAAAACTTTGATTAAGGAGAACTCGCCATGACTGCAGCTCAGATTGTGAAATTTATTTTAGTGGATTCGATTCCACTGTTCTTGACGATCGTCGCCTTGGCCTTTGTCATACACCATCAAAAAGAGTATGCCAAGGATCCCTTTGTTTGTCCGCACTGCGGCTCTGAATTCTACGTCAAGTGGTGGCAATTGTTTTTAGGGAGGTATTTTTCTCTTGTATTGACAGACAAGGCGGTTTTGAAGTGCCCGCACTGTGGGCAGAAGGATCGCTGCCGCTGGACGGGGAAAGAACGCTGAGGAAGCAAAAATTCAGCCAAATATTTTTACATAAAGCTTTTTGAAGGGGAGCGCGAGGGGCCGGTCGCAAGCACCATCTTTTTCCCCAAAAAAGTTTCCCCTCGCACCTAAAAAACATGCAATTATGGAGGATTTACTATGAATATCGCAATGCTCAGTGGCTGGCACGTACACGCCAGAGGTTATGCACAGGAATTCAACGCCCAGGACGGCGTCAAGGTGACGGCTGTCTGGGACGAGATCGCCGAGAGAGGTCGCGCATGGGCCAAGGAGCTTGGCGCCACCTTTTACGAGGACATCGATGAGCTGCTTGCCGACGGCAGCATCGACGCCGTTGCCTGCTCCTCGCCCACCAACATTCACGGCGATCTGCTCGTCCGCGCCGCCAAGGCCGGGAAGCACATCTTCACCGAGAAGGTACTGGCTCTGACCAACGAGGAGGCCTACGCCATCCGCGACGCCGTCCGCGAAAATGGCGTGCGCTTTGTCATTTCCTTCCCTCACCAGACCAATCCCGCCATCGCGACTGCCAAAAAGCTGTGCGAGGATGGCGCGCTCGGCACGCTGACCTACGGTCGCATGCGCAACGTCCACTCCGGCTCCATCCGCGATTGGCACCCTGCCCACTTCTACGATGCGGCACAGTGCGGCGGTGGTGCTATGATCGACCTGGGCGCGCATCCGATGTACCTACTTGCCGATTTCCTTGGCAAGCCTGTCCGCATTTCCTCCGCCTTTACCAACGTCACCGACCGTCCCGTCGAGGACAACGCCGTCAGCCTTCTGGAGTTTGAGGGCGGTAAGATCGGTGTCTCCGAGACCGGCTTTGTCTCGCTTTGTGATCCGTTTACGCTGGAGATCAGCGGCACGGCAGGCTGCTTGCGCGTGGTCGGTCACGAGCTGACTGTCATCACCGCGCAGGGGAGCAAGGTCTACACACATGAGGAAATGCCGGTGGATTTCCTGCCTCCTATCCCCTACTTTGTGCAGAGCGTGCGTGACGGCCGCGACGGTGAGCACTACGGCATTGACGAGGCTGTCCGCCTGACCGAGATCATGGTCGCCGCATACGCCGCCGCACACAGCGGTGCCAAGGCTGCGCTGTGAGACGCACTGCCCTATGCGTCCTGCTTTTACTGCTGACGCTTACCCTACTGATCAACATTCCGGCCGCCGCAGAAGCGGCGGCCGAACTTACCGAAAAGGAGGCCGACGTGATGACTGTCGATACCTGCGAAAGCAAATCCTACCTTGACCAAATAACCGAGCAGCTGATGTCTCTCGGCTTTCCGCGCGATTATGCCGCGCCGCTGGCTGTGCTCTCCCTGGCGCATCCCAACTGGAGCTTTGAGCCCATTCTCGTTCCCGAGCCATGGGAAGAAATTCTTTACTATGAGGTGGACGAAAATCCGGCGCGCAGTCTGATCACCAAAAACGAGACTTACGCCGCGTACCGTCACGAGAGCAACACCGCGCTGTACGACACGGGACACTATCAGGCCTCTCACGCCGCCGTTTCGTATTTCATGGACCCGCGCAATTTTCTCAACGAGAAGGATATCTTCCAGTTTTACTGCTACGCGCAGGGAACGGCGCCGTCCGACGCGCTCGGTGCGGTGCAGCACGTGCTGCGCGGCTCGTTTATGGAGGACGCCGATGCCGGTGACGGCGAAAGCTATGCTGAGGTATTTGTCCGCGTTGGCGA
>JAFTSR010000138.1 GCA_017467225.1 Clostridia bacterium
ATTGCGTGCAAAGGGTGTAAGTTCAAACATAACAGAATCCTCCTTATAGATTTGTAAGTGTATTATTTGTTGAAAGGAGCAATTTTATTAGAGATCCAGGCGCCATTCGGATCTCTTCCTTTCACATGATATATTGTAAATCCGATTTGTTACAAAAATGTTATGAAAAAATGTCATAATTGTAAACATTAGCACTCAATGACAAAGAGTGCTAATTTCTCAAAGCCGGAAATCGTTGTTGCCCGATTGAAAAAGGGGAATGCGTTAGCAAATAGCGTTTTAATGTGCTAATCTGTAAATTGTTCAAATAAATAAATTCCAATTTGTTTGGATGATCATACAGAGCGAGGGCAGACGGTTTCCGTCAGCCCTCATATATTGAGAAAAGGCTCAGGAACATTGATTCCTGAGCCTTTTTGGTCCGAGTGACAGGGATCGAACCTGCGGCCTGATGGTCCCAAACCACCCGCGCTCCCAGCTGCGCCACACCCGGATATCTATTCAATTTTTCTTGTTTTCGCATGGAAGTGGGATAAACTGTGGTCAAACGCAAATTCCACGCGGTTTTGCGTTTTTATTAAGTGCCGAAAGTCCGCATCGTTAAAGGCTTTTCGGGAGTTTTGCAAAATCTCGACTATAACCGCTAGGCACGTTCCCAAACCAAGTGCGCTATCAACTGCGCTACACCTCGTGATATATGTGCGGCGGATGATCAGAACGGTTGTAAGCGCCCCATCCGTGCATCGGTACGGTTTATTGTATCACAACCGCGCGGCAAAATCAAGCCCCCTCTTCCCTGCCGCGGCGACAAGTGCTGCGGCAGCTAAAAATGCATAAATGTCGCGTGAAGTGGGTGAATATATGCATATTCATGCATAAAACTTCGTGAAATCACACAAAAATTTGAAAAATGCTTGCATTTGCGAAAATCACAAGGTATAATGCGATTACATAAAACCCTTAAATATATTAAGGTTTAGGAGGAATTTCCAAATGAAAAAGCTTATTTCCGTTTTGCTGTGCGTTGCCATGCTGTTCACGCTGGCGGCTTGCGGCAGCACCGCTGATGACGTGGCGGCGACCAAGGTCATCAACATCAACCTGACCGAAGAAGAGTATGCTTTCGGCGTCGACAAGGCACAGCCGGAGCTGCTGGAGAAGGTCAACACCTTCGTCAAGAAGATCAAGGAAAACGGCACTCTCGAGACCATCTTCGACAAATACTTCGGCGACGGCACCCCGACCCCGGTCGAATCTGCAGCGCTGGATACCTCGAAGGATCAGCTAGTCGTGGCGACCAACGCGGCGTTTGCTCCGTTTGAGTACACCGAAGGCGACAAGTTCCTCGGCGTCGACATGGAGATCGCGAAGCTGCTGGCGGACGAACTGAACATGGAGCTGGTCATTCAGCACATGGACTTTGACGCCGTTTGCCTGGCTGTTGGCCAGCACAAGTGCGACATCGCGATGGCCGGTCTGACCGTCAACACCGAGCGCGAGGAGCACGTGACCTTCTCCGAGAGCTACTATCAGGCTTCGCAGGTGCTGATCGTCAAGGGCAGCGACACCACGTTCGACAGCTGCAAGACCGCCGCTGACGTGGAAACCATCCTCAACGGTCTGGACAAGAACACCAAGGTTGGCGTGCAGGACGGCACCACCTGCCAGCTGTACAGCGAAGGCGATGCCGACTGGGGCTTTGACGGCTTCCCGGTGACCACCGTGGGCTACAAGAACGGCTCTCTTGCCGTGCAGGACATGATCAACGGCAACATCAATTTCGTGATCATCGATGCCGGCCCGGCGGCGTTCATCTCTGAGTCCATCAACGCGCTGGCGTAAATTCACTCATTCATCCGCAAACACCTCACCCCCACGGGTGAGGCGTTTGTTTGTCCAAAGGGTAATCGTATGGGAAATTTTGAATTAAAGCTACTGACGTTTTGGCGTGAATTTTACACCAACGGCGGCTACAACATGGTGCTGCAGGGCTTGCAAAACACCCTCATCATCGCCGTGCTCGGTCTGTTGATCGGCTCGGTGATCGGCACGCTGATCGCCGCGGTGCGCGTCATGCCAAAATACAAAACGCTGCCGAAGATCTTAAACGGTATCTGCAGCGTGTACGTGTCGTTTTTCCGCGGCACGCCAATGGTGGTGCAGCTACTGGTATTTTACTACGTGCTGTTCCCGTTGCTAGGCATTAACATGACGTCGGTCATGGTTTCGGTGATGGTGTTCGGTCTCAACAGCGGCGCCTACATTTCCGAAATCATGCGCGGCGGTATCCTCTCAGTCGATCCCGGCCAGATGGAGGGTGGCCGCGCCATGGGTCTGAGCTTCTCGGCCACCATGCTCAAGATCGTCATCCCACAGGCGGTGAAAAACATCCTGCCGACGATGGGCAACGAGTTTATCACGCTCATCAAAGAGACCTCCATCGTCAGCTTCGTCGGTGCGAGCGACCTGTATAAGGCGTTCAACCTGATGGGCACTAATACCTACGAATTCATGATCCCCTATCTGGCGATGGCGGTCGTGTACATCGTGCTGGTGTTGCTCATCTCGCTGCTCATCAAGCTTATGGAAAGGAGATTGAGAAAAAGTGATAGAAGTATGTAATCTCCACAAAAGCTTTGGTGACCTGCAGGTGCTCAAAGGCGTGGACCTCACCATCAAG
>JAFTSR010000139.1 GCA_017467225.1 Clostridia bacterium
AAAACTCGCCCAAAGTAATCTCAAAACCATCACAGAGTTTTTTAATTGGGACAACTCCCGGATTTTGGCTTTCGCCGTTCAAAATGCTTTTTATGGTAGCTTGTGGAACAGCAGATATGGTGCTGAGCTTATTTGCTGTGATTTTCCGTTCGCGGCACAGTTCATGGATTCTTTCCGCAATCGCTTCGCGCGTATTCATGCAATCCCTCGTTCCTTCGGTTGATTTATCACTACTTATGATAAACCAAACTCTGCCACTATATTAGTGATTATTCACTAATTCCGCTTGAAAAAGTAAAAAATATGTGCTATATTCGGTATTTCGTTTCAAGAAAGAATCAAATTCTTCTCTAACGCTCAGAATGACAATACCCCGAAAAAACAACGAGGCGTGGTATCCAAACGGATACTCACGCCTCTTCTTTTGTGTATTGAATAATATCTGATATATCACAGTCCAACGCCGCACAAATACGGTCTAATACATAACCGTCATATCTAACCACTTGATTCTTATAATATTTATCCACGATCGGGTATTGAATGCCACTTATTTTAGCCAACTGGTATCGTGTCATATTTCGCTGCTGCAAGGCGCGATCTAATGTCAATTTAATCACTCTATTCACCTCTGACTATATTTTAGTAGAGATATAATTTATTGACAATTGCCCCAATAAGTAATATAATCTTATAATAATATAATTATACATGAATATTATTATAAGATTATACTTTGGGGTGAATGGGATGGCGAATAACAGCAATTTAAATCAAGCGAACAAAGCAAAAAAGATGAGTTTTATACGCAGCTTTCGGATATTGAGGCGGAGCTGAAGCATTACCGGCAGCACTTCGCCGGCAAGACTGTGCTGTGCAACTGCGACGATCCGTTTGAAAGCAACTTCTTTAAGTATTTTGCGATGAACTTCAATTATCTGGGACTGAAAAAACTGATCGCCACTTGCTACAGTGGCTCGCCGGTGGTAGGTGGGGAGTTTGACCAACTTTCGCTGTTTTCGGTACACGGTGCCGCAGCCGAGACGTTAAGCCGTTACCCCTATAAGATCGAGATCACCGAGGTGCGCGATCTCAACGGCGACGGTGCAGTGGACTTGGTGGACGTGCAGTTTTTGATCCGTACCGGCAAAAACGTGCTGACACTGTTGCAGGGCAACGGCGATTTTCGCTCGGATGAGTGTATCGCCTTGCTGAAGGAAGCAGACATCGTGGTGACCAATCCACCGTTTTCGCTGTTCCGCGAATACGTGGCGCAATTGATGAAATATGAGAAGAAGTTTTTAATTATAGGAAATCAAAACGCCATTACATATAAGGAAATATTTCCTCTAATAAAAGAAAATAAGGTGTGGCTCGGGTATGGGTTTAAGGGGAATGTGGCATTTTTTAAGAGTCCTTATGAGGATTATGCAGTTTCTTCGCAGCACAAAGCTGGTTTAATCCGTGTTTCCGGCGTGATGTGGTATACCAACTTGGATCATAAGAAACGACACGAAAAGCTCGAATTATATAAAAAATATACACCTGAAGAATATCCGAAATACGATAATTACGATGCGATCAACGTGGATAAAACCACCGATATTCCCGAAGATTATTTCGACGCCATGGGCGTGCCAATTACGTTTTTAGACAAGCATGACCCTGATCAGTTTGAGATAGTTAAATTTAGAAAAGGTGATGACGAAAAAGATTTATGCATTAACGGGAAATGCCCATATTTTAGAATAATCATAAGAAGGATATTGCTGTGACCCCGTCATTCTGAGCGAAGCGAAGAATCCGTTCTCCTTACGAACGGATCGCCGCCTCTACCAAAAACCAAAGGAGATAGAATATGCAAATTGAGCTCCACGAAATTCCCGTTCGCGCGGTATTCGACGGCTACGAAAACAACGAGGAGACCGGGCAGGTGGTAGCCTATGGCGGTCGACTCAACGTGCGCCCGGCATATCAGCGCGAATTTGTGTATGATGACAAAAAGAAGGTCGCTGTTATGCATTCCGTTCTGCACGGATTTCCACTCAACGTGATGTATTGGTCGGAAAATGAGGACGGTACTTATGAGATGCTGGACGGTCAGCAGCGGACCATTTCTCTTTGCGAGTGGTTGGATAATGGGTATTCGGTGTTTGCCAACCCGGCTTCACCGGCCACTCCGTATTACGCCCACACGTCTCGTGAAATTACCGAGATGGTGTTGGATTATAAGCTGATGATCTATATCTGCAAGGGCAGTGACACCGAAAAGCTGGATTGGTTTAAGATCATCAATATTGCCGGTGAAAAGCTGACCGACCAGGAGCTGCGAAACGCCATTTATACCGGCGCATGGTTGAGCGACGCCAAAAAATATTTCAGCAAAAATCAATGCATTGCGTACCGCATCGGTGAGCGGTATATGAGCGGCACGCCCATTCGACAGGATTATCTGGAAAAGGTGTTGTTGTGGATCGCGGCGGCAGAGAACAAAACCATCGAACAATACATGGCTGAGCATCAGCACGACACGCACGCCACGCCACTGAAGCAATATTTCAAATCGGTGATCGATTGGGTGGAGCTGGTGTTCCCGGTTTACCGCGCCAAGCTGATGAAAGGGCTGGAGTGGGGCTTGCTATACAATGAGTTTGGCAACAAGGTATACGACCCGAACGCCCTTGAAGGGGATATCAGGCAGTTGCTGCAAGACGACGACGTCACCAAGCAAAAGGGCGTTTACGAATATCTGCTCAGCGGCAAGACGCGCGAAAAGGCATTGTCTATCCGGCAGTTTACGGAAAACGAGCGGCGAACGCTGTATGAACGACAGGGCGGTATCTGCCCGATGTGCGCGGCAGAAGGTAATGCCCGTCGGTGGGAAATTGAAGAGATGCACGCCGATCACAAATTGCCGTGGAGTCGCGGCGGTCATACCGTTTTGGAGAACGGACAGATGCTATGCCGTGAGCATAATCTGCAAAAATCGGATAAATAAAACGCAAGCAACGCATGGCCCATTTGAGCAATGCGTTGCGATATTTTTATAAAAGTTTTTAAAGTTTGTTTTTTCAGCAGCCGGTGCTTCCGTCCTTTTTCGGAAACGTGTTTTCAGCTGCACCGGATCGTTTTTTACCGATAGGCTTTTTGGCCTATAACGTCCGGTTGGTTATTCAGTTTTGCTACTGACTGTTTGGAACGGAACCTTCACCTCGGGCTCCCTACCGATAGTGCATCGGACTGTCTCCTCTCAAGTTATTCCTTGACCAGACCTCTTACGGGACACCATACAATCATCTTCATAACGCATCATCCTTTCTATCTGTCAGGGTGATATTCGTATTCGATGTCAGCGCATGGGACTCATTCCTTTTAGTCAAATTTGTATTTGATCGGCTTTACGCAAAAGCCTGTCGTACTTTTACTCTGTCAGCGGGACCTCCGCATACTTAACCCATTGGACCGTCTCCTGTAATGTTATTCTTTGACAAGACCTCGCAGGGGCCTTTGTACAATCATCTTCATAACGCATCATCCTTTCTTTCGGATCACGGTGCGTACGATACAAGGTGATTAGTACACGGGACTCATTCCTTTCTTTCGTATTCTTGTCAACTTCTCTTGTGACTCTCTCTTCTCTGTGGCTTTATTGTAGCACATCTTTTGAGCTTTGTCAATAGAAAGTTTCAACATTTTTATAATTTTTTAGATACTTTTACTATACGCGCTGTATAACGCCGCAAAAATAATTGTGCTGGCGGTCTTGACGATACAGCAGAAAGCGGGTAAAATAGTAATGCGGCCGTAAGGTGATGCCGTTATGTTTACACCGTCATTGCGAGGGTGCGTAGCGCCCGTGGCAATCCGTCCCCGGAGAAAACGGATTCTTCGCTTCGCTCAGAATGACAGCCTTATAAGCCGACGTGCCGCTCTATATTCCAAATATTAAAGGAGATTTCCCCCATGGCTTATGATGAATACGGTCCCGATATCATTTCGGTTACCGACGAAGACGGCGTGGTGCACGAATTCGAGTGCCTCGACCGCATTGAAACCGAGGACGGCAAGCGCTACGTCGCGTTGGTGCCGTGCTATGACAATCCGTCCGATCTGGTCAACGACGACGGCGAGCTGATCATTCTGCGCGTCGAGGAAGAGGAAGACGGCGAATCCTATCTCGTGCCAATTGAGGACGAAGAGGAATACGAGGAGATCGCCGAGATCTTCGAGGAACGCCTCAACGAGTATTACGAGATCGCAGACGACGAAGACGAGGAGTGATCCCCATGGCTAAGCACAGCAACGAGCCGGAGTCGGTGGTGCTCACCGACGAAAACGGCAACGAGCGCGAATGCATCTGCATCGACCGCCTGACCATCGACGGCGTGATCTACGTGGCGCTGATCGACGGCGAATGCGAGGCCGGCGAATATTTCATGATGCGTATCGAGTCGGAGGGTGACGACGGCACCATGCTGCAGCCCATCGAATCGGACGAGGAATACGAGCGCAGTGGGTTGATCTTCAATGAGCACCTCATGCAGCTGTACGGCGAGGGCACCGAGGAATAAGCTTTCTCCTGCCCGGTTCGCGGACTTATGCCGCATATGCCCCTACTACGTTATGATAAAGGGAGCCTAATCTCCGCCGGCTGATCGCAGACCTCCCCGGCTTGCCGGGACGTTGGGAGCAATGACGTCGGCGGGCGGCACCCACCTGCACGATTGGTAGAGCAGGTCATTCTTGCGGCTTACGGCCGGGCGGGGGTCCTTTTGTTTGCTATCCGAATCCCCCGGCTTTCCGGGGGATTCATTTTATGAGACCGGCACGCATATACTGTACCATTCTTAATATAGAGAGGTGCCGGTATCATGTTTGTCTGTTCTGTCAAAACCTCGCGCAAAACGCTGGCCGTGGGGCTGGCGTGCCTCATCGTCTTTCTGGTGCTCACCGCTGTGGTGATCTGGTGGCCGGACTCGGCTGATACGGTGGAAACGGTGGCCGCCGCCACACAGGAGGAACAGCTCGCGTTTTTGCGCTCGATCGGATGCGAAGCCGCCGCCCAACCCATGACGGTGGAGGAGATCCTCATCCCGGATGAACCGGATGAGACCTTTAACGCCTACAACGAATTGCAAAAGCAAGCCGGCTTTGATCTGGCCGATTACCACGGCAAGCGCATCAAACGATGGACGTATATGGCCACCTGCAACGACACTCCCACCGTGGCGAATTTATACGTGTATCGCAACGTGCTGGTCGGTGGCGATCTGACCGACCCCACCACCGGCGAACAACGCGCGCTCATCGCGCACACCACACAGGAGGAATGACCATGTCAAAACCGCAGCGTCTGGACCGGCTGATCGCCGGGCAATGTCTGCTCACGCGCAGTGAGGCGGTCAAGGCGATCCGTCGCGGACGGGTGACGGTGGACGGCAAGGCATGCCGCGTGCCGGAAACCAAGTGCGACCCGGATACCGCCGTGCTGGCGCTGGACGGCGAGACGATCGGCTACCGTGAGCATTTGTACATCATGCTGAATAAACCGGCCGGATTGCTGTGCGTTTCCCGCGATCCCAACGCCCCCACCGTGATGGACCTCGTACCGGCGGAATGGCGGCGACGCGAGCTGTTTCCGGCCGGACGCCTGGATAAGGATACCCACGGGCTGGTCATCCTTACCGACGACGGCGACTTCGCCCACCGCATGCTGTCGCCCAAACAGACGATCTACAAGCACTACCATGCCATTCTGGACGCCCCTGTCGACCCGGCTGTTTCGGCGGCTTTTGCCGAGGGGACAAGCCTCCCCGACGGCACCGCCTGTCTGCCTGCCTCGCTGACCGTGCTGGAAGACGGCGAACAGCCGCTGGTGGATATTGCGGTATGCGAGGGCAAGTATCATCAGGTCAAGCGGATGTGCGGCACGCACGGGCTGGGTGTCAACTGGCTGAAGCGCGTTTCCATCGGTGGGCTGACGCTGGACGAATCGCTGGCCGAAGGCGAAATGCGGCTGCTGACCGAGGCCGAAAAAGAGAGCATTTTTAGCTAAAATGCGGCAATTCGCACGTATTCTTTGTGAGCATTATGAAAACTTCCCAAATCCACCGCCTAAAGTTTGGTGAATAAAGGTATAGTTTTTCTCGGCAGAATTTGTTATAGTATTAGTAACAATCCAATATGAGCATTTGCGCGAAAGTCGCGTGCTTTAATTTTTAGGAGGTCAATGTAATATGGCAAGCTTGTCTCTGAAAGGTATTTACAAAAAATACCCGGGCGGTGTAACCGCTGTTTCCGATTTCAATCTGGAAATCAAAGACAAAGAATTCATCATTCTGGTCGGTCCGTCCGGTTGCGGTAAGTCGACCACCCTGCGCATGATCGCCGGTCTGGAAGAAATCTCCGAGGGCGAACTGTACATCGGCGACCGTCTGGTCAACGATGTGGCCCCGAAGGATCGCGACATCGCGATGGTGTTCCAGAACTACGCTCTGTATCCGCACATGACCGTGTATGAGAACATGGCGTTCGGTCTGAAGCTGCGCAAGACTCCGAAGGCGGAGATCAAGCGTCGCGTCGAAGAGGCTGCTCGCATCCTCGACATCGCTCACCTGCTCGACCGTAAGCCGAAGGCTCTGTCCGGTGGTCAGCGTCAGCGTGTTGCGCTGGGCCGTGCTATCGTCCGTGAGCCGAAGGTCTTCCTGCTCGACGAGCCGCTGTCCAACCTGGATGCTAAGCTGCGTGCGCAGATGCGTACCGAGCTGTCCAAGCTGCACCTGAAGCTCGGCACCACCTTCATTTACGTTACCCACGACCAGACCGAAGCTATGACCATGGGCGATCGCATCGTGGTTATGAAGGACGGTCTGATCCAGCAGGTCGATACTCCGCAGGCGCTGTACGATACCCCGTGCAACACCTTCGTGGCCGGCTTCATCGGCAGCCCGCAGATGAACTTTGTGGAAGCCACCCTCGTCAAGAACGGCGACGGCTTTGCCGTGTCCTTCGGTGATGAGTATCATCAGAACATCGTCCCGCTGCCGGCTGCCAAGAACAACAAGGGCCAGCTGGAAGCTTACGTCGACCAGAAGGTGCTCATGGGTATCCGTCCGGAAGACGTGCACGACGAGCCGCGTTACCTCGAGCAGTATAAGGACAGCCACATCAAGGCGATGACCGAAGTCACCGAGTTGATGGGTGCGGAGACCTACCTGTACCTCGATATCCTGGGCAACAACCTCACCGCTCGCGTGGAGCCGACCTCCACCGCGAAGCCGGGCGACGAGATCGAGATCGTGCTGGATGCCGACAAGATCCACCTGTTCGATATCGATACCGAGCTGACCATCTGCAACTAATTACTAACGCAAAACCGCTCACCCCCCGGGTGAGCGGTTTTTGTTTTGCAGCAGACTTTCCTGCTTCGGAATGACAATCGTAGGGGCGGCCATCTGCCGCCCCTACGTGGAGAACGGATCGCTACAGCGGTTTCACATCCTCGCAATGACGGAAGGATGAACATCCCACGCCCCTTGACTTCCCCTGATAGGAGTGGTATAATAGCATGGTATTTTGGGTGAGCTCCACTTTTTTCTGCCAAGAAAGCGAGGGCTCACGCCGAGGAGGAATGACAGAAATGAAAAACAACGAAAAAACCATGGAAAAGATCGTCGCTCTGTGCAAAGGCCGCGGCTTTGTATACCCGGGCTCGGAGATCTACGGCGGTCTGGCCAACACGTGGGACTACGGTCCGCTTGGTGTGGAGTTGAAAAACACCGTCAAGCGCGCGTGGTGGAAGAAATTTGTGCAGGAAAACCCGTACAACGTCGGTCTGGACGCGGCGATCCTCATGAACCCGCAAACGTGGGTGGCATCCGGTCACCTCGGCGGTTTCTCCGATCCGCTGATGGACTGCAAGGAATGCAAAGAACGCTTCCGTGCCGACAAGCTCATTGAGGATTGGGCGGCCGAAAACGGCGTGGAGCTGGAGAAGCCGATCGACGCATTCACCCAAGAGGAAATGAAGGCGATTGTGGAGGATAACAACATCCCCTGCCCCACCTGCGGCAAGCACAACTTCACCGATATTCGTCAGT
>JAFTSR010000140.1 GCA_017467225.1 Clostridia bacterium
GAGCTGCACACCACGCTTGGCACCTCGACCATCCTGGTCATCGGCGGCAGCGGCGAATATCTTTCGGTAGCGGATCACGTCTATCTGATGGAGGATTATCTCATTCATAACGTCACAGCACGTGCCAAGGACATCAGTGCCGCCGCGCCGCCCTCACCCTCACCTGAGCATGCCGATTGGCGACAGGAGCGTGTGCTTTATGCCGAGCACTTTACCTCCTATCCCGAGGGAAGCAGGACGGAAAGGCTGCACGTGTCTGACATGGGCTTTATTCTGATCGGTGACGAGGCGATTGACATTCGCGCGCTGCATGACATTGTCTCACCGCGACAGATCGACGCGCTGGCCTTTATGCTGCGGCACATACAGGTGTCCAGCAGCGATCGCATCATCGACATCACCGCCGTGCTGGACGCACTCTACGGACGTATCAACGAGGAGGGCTTGGACTTTCTCTACTCGCCATTTTTCACCGACAGCCACCGTTTTCTCGACCTGCCGCGTCGGCAAGAGGTGCTCGCCGTCATCAATCGCATGCGAAAAATATTACATGAAAAGAGGTGCTGCTCTTGACCATCATCTGCTGCAAACCATCTATCTCAGAAAAAATCCGAAATTTCCGTGCAAAAGAAAGCATGTCGCAAAGCGCCTTTGGGCAGTTGCTCGGCGTCAGCGCACAGGCCGTCAGCAAGTGGGAAAAGGAGCTCTGCTATCCCGACATCACCATGCTGCCCTGCCTTGCCTCCATCGTCGGCTGCTCCATCGAAGATTTTTTTACCTGAATTAAATATGGCTGCGCCTCCCGCAAGGGTTGGCGCAGCCATTTTGTTTTATGTAAACTCAATCGAATCAAACACGGCGGACATGATCTCCATGACCGTCTTTTTCTGTCTTGCCTCGTAGTTGGTCAATCTCTTGGTGTATTCGCTGGCAGGATCGTCAAACAAAATAACGCCCTTCTGCTGCAGCGACTGGAACAGCGACTTCTCCGGCATCAGCGGCAAAAGATGCGTGTGCGGTACGTTCTCCGCAATCAGCGTCTTCAGCTCGCCCAGAGCCACACCCGGTGCGGACTTGGTCTTGGAATAGCTGTTGGGCAGCACGTAGCGAATCTTCTCCAGCTCAATATCGTTATCCACGAAATATTGCAGCGTGTTGTAAAATCCGTTGATACCAAGCTTATTCAGCTCAACGATCAGCATCAGAAGATCAGTCTTCTCCAAAAGAATCTCGGTCGTTCTGTTGGACGAGGGGGGAAGATCAAAGAACGTAAAATCAAAATCGCCCTGCAAACGGTCGATCGCCGCTGTGAACTGGCGCTCAAAGGTACGCTCCAGTGTCAGCTTCTTAGAGAGCATATCGGTGTTGAGCGTCTTGACTGCGTACAGATTGTCACGCATGGGGATCAGAACCTCGCTCTTCTCGCAAGCGCCTGCAACGTAGTGCTCTAAGTAATTGGAATCGTTTTCAAACACGGCGGAGGAGCGACCGAACATCTCAAATACGCTGTTCTGGTCGTCGATGCTGATGATCAGCACCTTTTTGCCAAGCGAGGTCAGATATCCGGCAAACTCACCGGTAACCGTCGTCTTGCCAACGCCGCCTTTTTTACAGAAAAAACTGATCAGCACTTGATCTTTCCTCCCTTTTTGATGATCTCTCTGGCTGCCTCATCAAAGGCATCTCTATCCTGCAAAAACGCCCGTGTCAGAAGTGCACTCTCAATAATCGAACCCAACGACTGGCCGGGATACAGCGCCTGTGCCAGCTTGCAAACGTCCTTGCTCAGACGCGTAATGACCATGCGACGCTCCACGCGATCGCCGGCGACACGGAACTTGACGGCAAGCGAAACGTCGTTGTCAGCAACGTGCTCACCGTGGCGCACTCTGTCATCGGCTGCATGGTGCAGCACAGGGCGAACCGGTGCGGGACGGCCGGGACGCACGGGAGCCACGCGGTCGGGCGCAGGTGCGCTGATCGGTGCTTCTACCGGCGGCTCGATCGGCTGCGGTGCGGGCTGCACCGTCTCGGCAGCAGGCTGCTCGGCAGGTGCGACAGGCTGCGGCTCCGCTTGAACGATGGGCTCGACGGGCACGACAGGCTGCGCCTTCGGCTCCTCAGCAGGCTGCGCGATCGGCGCACGCTCCTCGGGTGCCTGTATAGCCTCCTGCTCGACTTTTTCTTGGGTTGTGGGTGCGGGGGTATAATCCTTGGAGTCTACCTTAAGCTCCAAGGGATTGGTTCTCTTCTGCATGGGTATACGTATTCCTTTCCGTGGATCGGCGCGACAGCATGTGCGCCCTTGTCTATCCTCATTCTACCATATTTTTTTGAATTTTACAATACCTTCGACAAAAAAAGACGCGACAAAATGGTGAATTTTTTATTTTTTGTCCGCCTCGTCTGTCAAAGCGCGACACATCTGTCGATATTCGTCGGCAAGAATGGCGCTGTAGCCGATATCGCGGCGCACACCCTTGATCAGCATGCTTTGCCGGTGATACCCCTCGAACGTCATACCGACCTTCTGCATGACGCGCAGCGAGGCATCGTTGCCGCGAATAAAGCGCGCCTCGATGCGCTGCAAAAGCAGGCGATCAAAGCCAAAGGTCAGCACGGCACGCACCGCCTCCACCGCAAGCTCGCGACCGCGATAGTCGGGATTGAGCACGTACCCGATCTCGGCACACTCGTTGGGCGCGTCGATGGCAGTAAAGCCACAAGTGCCGATCATGCGCCCGTTATCCTTGAGGACCAGCGCCCAATCGTAAAAGGTGCCGGCGGCGTAGCGCGTGGCTATGTATTTCAGATATTCCCGCGTATAATTGCGATCCGGATGCGGCGACCAAAGCAGATAGCGCGTCACCTCGGCGCGGCAGGCGTAATCGTACATATCCGCATCGTCCGTCGTGCGCATCCGCCGTAAAATCAGCCGCTGTGTGGACAGCTCGGGCATGTGAGAAAAGAGGCGATGAATGACTTCCTGCTTCATAAATGGGGAAATTCCTTTCCGTCAGCGTTCTACCTCTTATTATAATCCAAGTCGCGCAAAAAAGCAAGAGGCAACGCGAAAATTACTTTTTTTGCTGATACTTTGGCGGATGCGACGGCATGACATTGACAAAATTCTTCTTTTGTGTTACAATATACAAGAATCTTACGAAAGGAGCGTGCGCATGAAAACGACCATCCGCGCTTATCTTCCCACAGGCGGCATCCGTGCACGGCGCACCGCGCTGCGGCTGTTTGTCATGTACGGCATCCGACCGCGTCTGATCTGTCGCACCGCCTCCTTGCGTGACCGCTGGTATCCCTTCTGGCAACTGACTCGCCTGCCTGAAGAACTGCCGGACGAGCTGTTTGCCGCCGCCCTTTGCCAGGCGGCTATCGCCGAGCAGGATGACCGCCTTGCGGTGCTGTATTGGTGTGACGAGACGCTGCTGCCGCATCATCTCGCCGTTTTGGAGTCCACCTTTGTGCTGCGCCACGCCGACGGCTCACCCTATCTGCCATCTTCACAGGAGGTTCCCCTCACATGACCTTCCGGACATTTCACCAGCTGCTCTCGGCTCTGCCGTCGCAGCTGAAGCCGATACATATCAGCGGCGATGGATGCGCCGCTGCGCGTCCCATTCGTCAGCTGTGCGAGGACTCGCGCCATACCGATGCCGACGCGCTGTTTGTCGCCATTGTCGGCGCACGCAGCGACGGACACGATTATCTTTCCGCCGCATACGAGAGAGGCTGCCGCTGCTTTGTCGTGCAACGCGAGCCATCCCCTGCCCTTCCTTCCGATGCCGACATCTTTTTGGTGCCTGACACCCGTCGCGCGCTGGCGCATCTGGCGGCAGCCTATTATGACCGCCCTGCTGACCGTTTGACCTTAGTGGGCATCACGGGCACCAAGGGCAAGACCACCACGGCACTTTTGATCTACCGTCTTTTGGAGCACTTGGGTGTGCGCGCCGGTTACATCGGCACCGAGGGTGCCTGGTACGGTGAGAACCGCGAGTCGACCGCCAACACCACGCCATCGCCTTTGGTGCTGCACGGCATTCTCTACCGCATGCTGCAATCCGGTGTGCAGACGGTTATCATGGAAATTTCCTCGCAAAGCGTCATGCAGCACCGCATCGAAGGGCTCTCCTTTCACATCGGTGCCTTTACCAATCTCTCGCCCGATCATGTCAGCCCGACCGAGCATCCCACCTTTGAGCACTACCGCGACTGCAAGCACGCCTTTTTGCGCGAGGGTATCGCCAAGGACGGCACACTGCTCCTGCACATTTCCGATCCGCACGCTGCCTACATGGCCAAGGGAGTGAGGGCCCGTATCGTCACCTTTGGCGTGGACACCGCGGCTGATCTGTGTGCTGACCGTCCGCTGCAGACCCGGCTGGACGGTACACCGGCCATTCACTTTGGGTGCGACGGTCAGTCGTATCTGCTCTCCATGGCAGGCGAGTACAACATTTGCAACGCGCTGTGTGCCGTCGGTATTTTGGAGGCGCTGGGCTATGATCGTCACGCCACGCTGTCGATGCTCTCACACGTCAGCGTCCCCGGACGCTTGGAAAATGTCGCCGCGCCCGAGGGCTGTGCGGTGCTGATCGACTATGCGCACAACGGCTTGAGTCTGTCCTCTGTGCTGCAGACGCTGCGCCCTTATACGGCCGAGCGCCTCATATGCCTTGTCGGCTCGGTTGGCGGCCGGTCGCAGATGCGCCGTGCTGATCTGGGCGATGCCGCCGCGCGTTATGCCGATCTGACCGTGCTGACAGCGGACAATCCCAACTTTGAGGATCCCCGATCCATTTGCGAGGAAATGGCTGCCTCCTTTGAGAGCCGCGGACAGGACAACTACATCATCA
>JAFTSR010000141.1 GCA_017467225.1 Clostridia bacterium
CGGAGGAGGACTGGATGATGCCGGTCAGGACCGCACCGGCCAGAACACCCAGGATGGGGTTGGTGAACAGCAGGAACAGGTTGGTGAACCAGGGTTCATCCTTCAGGCCCTTGACGGCGCCGGACATGGTGTCCATGCCGAACATCAGGACGGCAAAGCCCAGCAGGATCACGCCGACATCCTTCTTCTTGCTGTCCTTAACGAACATATAGAAAATGATACCGATCAGAGCCAGAACCGGCGAGAAGGAGGTCGGCTTGAGCAGCTTGAGGAAAATATTGCTCTCGCTGATGGCACCAAGACTGAGAATCCAAGCGGTGACCGTCGTGCCGACGTTGGCGCCCATGATGACGTTGATGGCCTGCTTGAGGGACATCAGACCGGAGTTTACAAAGCCGACGACCATGACGGTGGTGGCGGATGAGCTTTGGATGATGGCGGTCACGCCGATACCGGTAAGAAAGCCGGCTATCTTGTTCGAGGTCAGCTTGCCTAAAAGGCTCTCAAGGCTGCTGCCGGCGCGACGCTCCAGGGCTTGTCCCATCTGGTTCATACCGAACAGGAACAGGCAAAGACCGCCGATCAGGGACAGCACGTTAAAAATATCCATAGTGTAAGGTCCTTTCGTGAAAAGTGGCTGATTTATTTACTTGCATAAGTACCTATCATACCGATTATATTATATCATATTCGACGAAAAATGTACATATATATTTCAAACGAAATTCCGAAAAAGTGAAAAAATTGGCACGGCATAATTCACAAAATAAACGGCAGGTTTACCTCAAAGATAACGCAAAGCCCTTTACAAACCGATGATTTTGTGGTATCATATATAATGTGAGATTTTGTGCATCGGAGGTGAGAAAATGGCAAAGGAAAGCATTTATACGTTGCGGAGTGAGTTCTCCCCGACAGGAGACCAGCCGGCAGCGATCGCGTCGTTG
This sequence comes from Clostridia bacterium, assembly GCA_017467225.1. The sequence continues at coordinate 948 of JAFTSR010000141.1, forward strand.
GTGGCGGGGATTGAGCGCGGCGAGCGCATGCAAACGCTTCTCGGTGTCACCGGCTCGGGTAAGACGTTTACCATGGCTAATGTCATCGCGCAGTGCAACCGTCCTGTGCTGATTCTTGAGCCCAATAAGACGCTGGCATCGCAGGTCTGCAGCGAGATGCGAGAGTTTTTTCCCGAGGATGCGGTGGAATATTTCGTTTCCTATTATGATTATTACCAGCCTGAGGCTTACATTCCCGGGCGAGACATGTATATTGAAAAGGATGCTTTGGTCAACGACGAGATCGACCGCTTGCGCCACAGCGCCACCAGCGCGCTGTTTGAACGACGTAACGTCATTATCGTGGCCAGTGTTTCCTGTATTTATTCGCTCGGTGACCCCGAGGAGTATCAGGCGCTGCACCTTGCCATCCGTCAGGGCATGCTGATGGACCGCGACGAGCTGATGCGCCGGTTGATTGCCATTAGCTACACGCGCAACGATACCGATTTTAAGCGCGATACCTTCCGCGTGCGCGGCGACGTGGTGGAGATCATTCCCGCCAGCCACGATGAAAAGGCGCTGCGCGTTGAGTTTTTCGATGATGAAATCGACCGCATCAGCGAGATCAATATCGTCACTGGCGAGATTTTGCGACAGATTTCGTATGCTGCCATCTATCCTGCGACGCACTATGCTGTATCCGATGCCAAGCGTGAGGCGGCGCTCAAGGAAATTGAGCGGGAGATGGTGGACAGAGTGGAATATTTCACCGAGAACGGGCAGCTGCTGGAGGCGCAGCGCATCGAGCAGCGCACCAAGTACGACCTGGAAATGCTGCGTGAGATCGGTTACTGCTCGGGCGTTGAGAACTATTCCCGTGTGCTGGCCGGCAGGCCGGTCGGCTCGACACCCTACACGCTGATGGATTATTTCCCCGAGGACTTTCTCATTTTTGTGGATGAGTCGCACGTCACGCTGCCGCAGGTGCGCGGTATGAGCGGCGGCGACACGGCAAGAAAGAAAAACTTAGTGGAATACGGCTTCCGTCTGCCCTCGGCATATGACAACCGTCCTCTGTATTTTGAGGAATTTGAGCAGAAGATCAACCAGGCGGTGTTTGTCAGCGCCACGCCGGGCGATTACGAAAAAGAAAATGCGACCTCTACCGTGGAGCAGTTGATCCGTCCGACAGGACTTTTGGATCCCATGATCTCGGTGCGCCCCATTGAGGGACAGATCGACGATCTTTTGGGTGAGATCCGCATCCGCGTGACCAAGGGAGAGCGAGTTCTGGTCACGACGCTAACCAAAAAAATGGCCGAGGATTTGACCGAATATTTAGAGCAGAATGGTGTCAAGGTGCGCTACATTCACTTCAACGTGGAGACCATGGAGCGCATGGAGATCATCCGCGATTTGCGATTGGGCGTTTTTGACGTGCTGGTGGGTATCAACCTTTTGCGCGAGGGCTTGGACATTCCCGAGGTGTCGTTGGTTGCGATACTTGATGCCGACAAGGAGGGCTTTTTACGTGCTGAGCGATCGCTCATTCAGACCATCGGACGCGCGGCGCGAAACGCGCAGGGACAGGTTATTATGTACGCCGACACGGTTACGCGCTCTATGGAGGCGGCGATTGAGGAGACCGAGCGCCGTCGCGCAGTCCAGGAAGCCTACAATGAGGCGAACGGCATTATTCCGCGAACCATTGTCAAGGGCGTGCGCGATATCATCAATATGAGCGTGAGCGAGGAAAATCAAGCCAAGAAGAACAAGCGCGACCGTCGCAGCAAGGCCGCAGAGGCAGATAAGCTGACCGGCAAGGCGCTGGAGGCGCATATTGAGCAGCTGACGGCCGAGATGAAGGCTGCAGCCCGTGCGTTGGAATTCGAAAAGGCGGCCTATCTGCGTGATGAGATCGCGCGGCTGAAAAAGAAGTAATGCGAGGAAAAACAGAAAATTATGCAATCATCGATTGAGATCAAGGGCGCTCGCGTCCACAATTTGAAAAATATCAGTCTTTCCATCCCGCGTGATCGGCTGGTGGTGCTGACGGGTCTTTCGGGATCGGGAAAGTCCTCTCTGGCCTTTGACACCATCTACGCCGAGGGACACCGCCGCTTTGTTGAGTCGCTGTCCTCCTACGCGCGTATGTTTCTCGGTCAGATGGACAAGCCGGAGGTGGACTCGATTGAGGGCCTGTCTCCCGCGATTTCCATCGATCAGAAGACGACCTCCAAAAACCCACGCTCGACTGTAGGAACGGTAACCGAAATTTACGACTATCTCCGTCTTCTGTACGCCCGTATTGGCGTGCCGCACTGCCCGGTCTGCGGCAAGGAGATCCGCAAGCAAAGCGTCGATCAGATCATTGAGCGCATTCTGACGCTGCCACAGGGAGAGCGTTTTATGGTGCTTGCTCCTGTCGTGCGTGCGCAGAAGGGTATGCACGAGAAGGTTTTTGCCGACGCTAAAAAGAGCGGCTACGTTCGTGTTTGCGTGGACGGCAGCCTGTACGATCTGTCCGAGGAGATCAAGCTGGACAAAAACAAAAAGCACAGCATTGAGATCGTAGTTGACCGTCTGGCTATGCGCGAGGACATGCGCGCACGTCTTTCCGACTCGGTCGAGACGGCGCTGCGCCTGGCTGACGGACATTTACTGATCGTTACCGTGCCGCGCGATGGCAGCGAGGGCGAGCGGATGGAATTTTCGCAGTCCTACGCCTGCGAGGAGCACGGCATTTCGGTTGGTGAGCTGGAGCCGCGCATGTTCTCTTTCAACAACCCGACCGGCGCCTGCCCCAAGTGCGCAGGCATTGGAGATATGCAGGTAATTTCGGTCAAAAAGGTGCTGCCTTATCCTGACCGTTCGCTGCACGACGGTGCGATCGCGGTCAACGGCTTCAAATCTTTGGAGGAGGAGAGCTGGAACGGTCCGCTGTTTGAGGCGGTCGGTAGGGAAGCCGGCTTTACGCTGGACACGCCGATCAAGGATTTTTCCAAGGAGGCTATGCAGACGCTTCTGTGGGGAACAGGCGACCGTACCTACGATATTCATCGCTATTTCGGCGGAGAAGGCCATCATCAGAGAAACGTACGCTTTGACGGTCTGATCCCCATGATCCAATCCCGCATGGCGGGTGGCTTCAATGCCGATTATTACCAGCAGTTTGCCGAGGACGCGCCCTGTCCCGCTTGTCACGGGCGCAGACTGTCTCCCATGACGCTGGGCGTGACGGTTGGTGGCAAGAATATTGCGGAGTTTTGCGACATGTCGGTGCTTCAGGCGCTGGAGTTTGTCGAACATCTGCAGCTGAGCGCGACCGAGCAGGCGATTGCCGAGGCGATACTCAAGGAGGTGCGCTCCCGTTTGCAGTTTCTGCGCAGCGTTGGTCTGGAATACCTGACGCTTTCCCGTAAGGCGGGAACGCTGTCGGGCGGCGAGGCGCAGCGCATCCGATTGGCAACGCAGATCGGTTCGACACTGATGGGCGTGTTGTATATTCTGGACGAGCCGTCTATCGGTCTGCATCAGCGCGACAACACCAAGCTGATCAACACGCTGCAACGGCTGCGCGATCTGGGCAACACGGTCATTGTCGTGGAGCACGATGAGGACACCATGCGCGCGGCGGATTATATTGTGGATATCGGTCCCGGCGCAGGCATTCACGGCGGTCAGGTGATCGCGCAAGGCACACCGACCGAGGTCATGAAAAACACCGACTCGCTCACGGGCGACTACCTCTCCGGACGCAAAAAGATCGAGGTTCCGACCACGCGCCGCCAGGGGACCGGCAAGGTGCTGCGTGTCAAGGGCGCGCGGCAGAACAATCTGAAAAATCTGACGGTGGATATTCCGCTTGGCTGCTTTGTTTGCGTCAGTGGTGTATCGGGCTCGGGAAAATCGTCGCTGGTCAACGGTATTTTGTATCCTGCGCTGGCGTCTGAGCTCAACGGTGCGCTGACCTATCCCGGCGAGTGCGACGGCATTGAGGGCATGGAGCACCTGGACAAGATTATTGCCATCGACCAGAGCCCGATCGGGCGCACGCCGCGCTCCAACCCGGCGACCTACACGGGATTGTTCAACGACATTCGCGAGCTGTTTGCCGCAACGCCCGACGCCAAGATGCGCGGCTACGGTGCGGGACGATTTTCATTCAACGTCAAGGGCGGTCGCTGCGAGGCGTGTGAGGGTGACGGTGTCAAGTGCATTGAGATGCATTTTTTGCCTGACGTTTACGTGAAATGTGATGTTTGCCACGGCAAGCGCTACAATCACGACACGCTGGAGTGTAAATATAACGGAAATAATATTTACGACGTGCTGGAGATGACGGTAGAGGAGGGGCTGAACTTCTTTGACGGTCTGCCCAAGATTCGCCGCAAGCTGCAGACGCTGTACGACGTAGGACTTGGCTATATCAAGATCGGGCAGTCGTCCACGACGTTGTCCGGCGGCGAGGCGCAGCGCGTCAAGCTGGCGACCGAGCTCTCTCGCCGACCGACGGGCAAGACCATTTACGTGCTGGACGAGCCGACAACGGGACTTCACAGCGCCGACGTGGCCAAGCTTTTGGAGGTGCTGCAGCGCCTTTGTGAGAACGGGAACTCGGTGCTGATTATCGAGCACAATCTGGACGTCATCAAGACGGCGGACTATATCATCGATCTGGGACCCGAGGGCGGCGACGGCGGCGGCACGGTTGTCGCAACCGGTACACCCGAGCAG
>JAFTSR010000142.1 GCA_017467225.1 Clostridia bacterium
ACATAAGGGACAGCAGTCCCTTATGCACGTTTTCTTCGGTTCACTTCTTTGTCGTGTGACAAAGAAGTGAACAACAAACCTTTTACCGTTAGAAATCTTTGTTCGCACCATATAAAACTTCTTTCTTGTCACCGATGCGTAACCGTTTACGCACTACTATTATAGCACGCCGAAGCTCCGCGGTCAAGAGCTTTTCGAAAAAAACATGAAAAAATCCGAAAAAACCATTGCACTTATTACGAAAATTTGATACAATAATAGAAACGGAGGGCGTCATGAAAGAAAAAAGAGTAACCATTTACGATATCGCCGAGGCGGCCGGCGTTTCGACCGGAACGGTCAACCGTGCGCTCAGCGGTAAGGAGCGCATCAGCCCCAAAACCAAGCAAAAGGTACTGCAGACCGCCAAGGAGCTGGGCTATACCGCCAACGCCGCAGCACAGGGTCTGCGCCGCACGCCGATCACCATCGGCGCCGTGCTGTTCTGCCCGATCGATAAATACGTGGACGATATCATCGAGGGCATCGAGGCCTCGGCACGTGATCTTGAAAAATACCGCGTCAGCGTCGACGTGCATAAATTACCCTTCACCTCAGGCGCTGATTGCGTCGAGCAGACCAAGGCGCTGCTGCAGACCTTTGCCGAGCAGCAATACAGCGGCGCGGTTCTGTTTTTGTCCGCGACGACGGATGATTTGGACGGCATGGACGAGCTGATCGCACAACTGCACGAGAAGAATTTCTTCATAGCTACCGTTGCCAACGACCTGCCCAATACCGAGCGCGTGCTGCACGTCGGCGTCGATGCGCACATGGCCGGCAGCATGGCGGCGGAGCTTTTGGAGATGTCCTGCGCGGGCGGCGAGGTGGCGCTTTTGGTCGCCTCCAAAAATTCGGCAGTCAACAGGGACTACATCCGGGGCTTTGAGGACTATGCCGGGCGCGGAATTTTCTCAAGCGTCAGCATTTACGAGCATTTTGACAACAAGGACACCGTCGTGCAGGTCACTGACCGCATGCTTGCCGAGCATCCGGCTCTCAAGGGCGTGTATATGGCGACAGCCAGCTCGGTCATTGCCTGCGAGCGCATCCGCAGCCGATGCGACCGCAATATGACGGTCATCACCACCGACCTTCTGAGTGAAACGCCTGAGCTTTTGCGGCAGAAAATCGCCAATGCGGTCATCTTCCAGAACCCCTTCAAGCAGGGTAAAAACGTCGTTCGGATGCTGTACAACCACCTGATCCGCCAGCCGGACGGAGACGTCAAGCTGCTGGCACCGCGCGTGCTGCTGTCCTCCAATCTGCAGGCTTACCTCTTTGATAAACCGGAGGCAGAGGAGGGGGAGGACGACCATGCATAAGGACGTGCGTGTGCGGTATGCGCGCGCGCTGGCCTTTGCGACGGACAAGCACGCAGGGCAAAAGCGCATCGGCGGCGACGATTACATCACCCATCCCGTCGCGGTTGCCGAGATCGTGTGCGCGTGGGGTTATCCCGTTTCCTATCAGATTGCCGCGCTGTTCCACGACCTTCTGGAGGACACCGACGCGACCGAGCAGGAGATCGCGCAGCTGGGCGGCATCCGTGTGCTCGGCGCCGTCAAAAGGCTGACCAAAACACCGGGCTACCGGATGCGCGACTACGTTCACACCATCAAAAAAAGCCGCATGGCGCGCGTCGTCAAGGCGGCCGACAGATTGCATAATCTGCGCTGCGCCACCGTCGCGCCCGAGGCCTTCCGCCGGCGGTATATCGAAGAGTCAAGGCAGTGGTATCTGGAGCTTTCGCCGGAGATCGAACAAGCCGTGCGAGAGCTGGAGGCGACGCTGTGAAGGAGGAGAGTGCAAGGGGCGCTGCCCCTTGACCCCGCGCTCCGCGGGCTTAAACCCTTTTTGAAAAAAGGGTTTAAGAATCCC
>JAFTSR010000143.1 GCA_017467225.1 Clostridia bacterium
GACCGGAACGCATTTGGGATACAGGCCGTATTCCTCATGCAGGTATTGTGCAAAGTGCTTTTTGCGGTCGAGGTCTTCATCCAGGCACCATCTTGTGACGTTCTGAACGTAGGCGAGATGCCAGCCGCGCTGCAGCATTTCGATTTCAAACGCCGGGAAGGCGTCAAAATACTCGGTTTTGAGCAGCCAGTTTTTATTCTCGTTTGCCTCCTTGGGAAACACAAGGATCGCCTGCTTGCCCTCAAAGGAAAAATCAATGCGACGAAATCCGTTCCATGTCGTTTCTTTCACCATAGCATACTCCTTTGCGTATCGGATATTTAGGTGGGGGATATTTTACCAATGTAAATTTATTATACCACATTTCCATGAACTTTGCAACCGCCTTTGCTGATTCATCGCAAATTTTCAGGGCTGACGATAGATTCGCCAGCCCTTGCGTTGCGTTATTGATTGAGTGTATCCTCTTTTCCGCGGTAGACGACGAATTTGCAGAAAAGGAATTCAAGTACAAAGTTGGACACCATGGTGATGGCCAAAATCAAAAAGTCATTGACACCGTTCGCCTCGGCAAGGTTGCCAAGCCAGGTGGAAAGCGGCGTAAAGGCCAGGTAAAAGCCCAAAACTTTAGCCATGGCAATAGGTACGTTGGCTGCGGATTTGAAGGTGAATTTGCGGTTCATGGTGAAATTCCACACGATCGACAGCAGCAGCGATGTCAGATACGGGATCCAATACGTTTGAATGAACAATTCCAAAAGGGCAAATGAACCCACCTGAATTATGCCGGCTGAAATGGAAAACAAGGTAAATTTGACTGCCTGACACAGTTGCTTTTTGCTATCTTTCACAGTCCGTCTCCTTATGTAGTTATTTCCTGTTTATTATTTCAGTCGTTGCAATCCTCAGACGCCCAGCATTTCACGAAGGCGAAGCAGCGTCAGGCGGTTGCGCATATAGGGAGAGTAACGCACGCAATCGTCAAACAGCTGCTGCGATTTACCGATATCCGCCAGGGTGATCTTACAGCCGGCGCGGCGCATGGCATCCTCGCATTGAGCACGCGACGGAACGGAGGCAATAATCTCGCGGATCTGCGGCCAACTCTCGCGCAGCACGTCGGGCGTGACCTGTGCAATCTGCGGATTTTTGGCGTTGATCGCGCACACATCGTCGGCCATCGAGCCATAAAAGCGGTAAATATCCTCCCAATCGGGGTGCTCCTCACGCGCTGCGACCGTTTCCATAGCCGCCAGCTTTTCGTAAAAATCCAGCGTGAACAGCGTGCAAATGCCAACGTCCTCACCATGATAATTGGGAATAATGCCGTCGCGCAACTCGATGCACTCCATCAGATGCGCGATAATATGCTCCGCGCCACTGGCAGGACGGGAATTCTGTGCAAAGCTCATACCGATGCCGGTCAGAAGCAGCGAGGCAAAGATGGTACCTGCCGTTTCCTCGTCATTCTTGGTCACGCGATCGGCCATCTGCATCAGATTGTCAATGGCGGTACGCGTCAGAGCAGCAATACGCTCGCAGCAGATCTCGTCGCTCACAAGCGAGGCGACCTGCCAATCAACCAGCGCCGGATACTTGGCGACCATATCGCCAAAGCCGGAGGATTTGAGTGCTACCGGCGCGGCGGCAAGAATGGCGGTGTCGCCGATGATAACCTCCGGACTCTTGGCAGCGTAGCTGAACTTAAAGCCGTCCTTGACGATAGGCGAGGAATAGGAAGCAAAGCCGTCCATGGAGGGCGCGGTTGCAAAGATGCACAGCTTTTTATTCTGTCGCGCCGTTGCCAGGCGGCAAGGGTCATTGACTGAGCCGCTGCCGACCGACAGCACCGAAATATCCCGGTCGGCGATCAGTGCCTCCAGTTTCTCAACGTGCTCCATGGTCGCCACGCGGATATCGTCGTAAACATGCATCTGTACGTCAAAATCCGACAGAGCGTCCAAGATGCCGTCAGCGGCTTGCAGCGTATTTTGATCTGCGACCAGCAGAAGATGATCGGAAAAGTGATTTTGCTTCAAAATTTCGCCCACTTCATGGGCAAGGCCGCTGCCGATGCGCACGTCCTCAATGGCCGTGCGATGGCGCTGTCCGCAAGCGGGACAAACGCCGTCAAAGGAGCGTACAATTTTCATAATATCCTGCATCACTCGCGCCTCACTTTCTGCGGATCAGTGTCTGGGCGTCCTTGCGGCGCTTTTCGCGGCGCACCACGCCCTCGCGCTCATAGCCCAGCGTGATCAGAAGACGAACGGGAGTGTCAAGCTCACAGATCTCGCGGATGGTCATATCATCGAACAAGCCAACGATGCAGCTGCCCAGTCCCTGCGCGGTTGCCTCTGCTGTGATGTAAGCCGCGACGATACCGATGTCAATATCACGGAAATTCTGATCGGCCATGCGCTCAACCATCACGGGAGAGACAACCACCGGCTGCTCTGAAATCACAATGACAGCGTTGGCATCTGCGACAAATTCATTGATGCCCTCGCTGCTGGCATTTTTCGCCTTGGCAATTTTGGCGATAGTCTCACCGCGGCACAGTGTCAAAAGATAGGGCTGTGAATTACAGGCCGACGGTGCCGAACGAGCAGCCTCCAGCACCGCATCCAGCTTTTCTTGCTCGATCCCTCGCGCCGTATCATATTTTCTGCAGGAATGCCTCTCCTGCGCGATCTCGTAAAAATTCATTTTGTACGTCCTTCCTTTATTTATCTTCTGTATGCGGAACCGTGTTTACACACGTAAATATCCCTTTTTTGTGAGCAGTCTGATAATCTGCTCCCGGTATTTTATACAATCCGCTTCATCCTGCGCCTCAACCATCAGGCGCAGCAGCGGCTCTGTGCCAGAAACACGCAGCACGACACGTCCGTCATCACCCAGCGCCGCGTTGGCGTTGGCGATAGCGGCGCGCACATCATCGTCCTCGGCTGCCGTATTCTTATCGCTGACGCGCAGGTTGCGCAAAAGCTGCGGATAGGGTCGGTAGGGCGCAGCCAGAGCGCTCATCGGGCGATTTTCGGAGATCATGACCTCCATCAGCTTAAGCGAGGTCAGAATACCGTCGCCCGTCGTTGCCAAATCGCCAAATACGATATGCCCACTTTGCTCGCCGCCAAGCGCGTAACCGTCGCGTCGCATCGCTTCGTAAACATATTTATCACCGACGGCCGTTTGCACACAGGCAATTCCCTTCTCGCCAAGACAGCGAACAAGTCCCATGTTGGACATAACCGTCGCAACCAGCGTGTTTTTTGGCAGCTCGCCACGCTTGCGCAGATGACAGCCGCAGACGTATAAAATATGGTCGCCCGTCAGCACGCTTCCCTTCTCGTCCACGCAAAGGCATCGATCGGCATCGCCGTCATAGGCAAAGCCAACGTCAAGACCTTGCTCCACGACCAGGCGCTGCAGCGCTTCAATATGTGTCGAGCCGGCTTCACGGTTGATGTTCAGTCCATCCGGTGCGGTGTGGATCGCGCAGATTTGTGCACCCAGAGCTTCAAAGACGTGCTGTGCTGCGCTGCAGGCGCTGCCGTTGGCGCAATCCAGACCGATTTTGTAGCCTCGCAGCGTCGGCGGAGCGCAGGAAAGCAGATGCGCCACGTACTGCGCTCTACGCTCCGGCACCTCGGCGGCGCAGCCGATCGCCTCACGCTTGGCACAGGGCAGCTGCGGCCGGGACTTGCCAAAGGCAACCAAATTCCCGTCCAGATACGCCTCTGCCATGGCTTCCACGGCATCCTCGATCTTCTCACCGCGCGCGTTGAGAAGCTTAATTCCGTTATCGTAATATGGATTATGGCTGGCGGAGATCATGATGCCGCCGTCGTATGACCCATGCGCGCAAGCGAAAGCGACCGACGGCGTGGTGGTAACGCGCATCAGATCCGCATCTGCGCCGGAGGCAAGCAGACCGGAGAGAATTGCACTCTCCAGCATATCGCCACAGCGACGGGTGTCCTTGCCAATCACCACACGGGCACGCGCCGTCTCACCGCGACGGCGTCTCTGCTCGCCGTAATACCAACCCAAAAAGCGGCCGATGGCATAAGCGCGCTCGGCCGTCAGCACCTCGTTGGCTTCGCCGCGAAACCCATCTGTACCAAAATATTTTCCCATAGCTTCACTCCTTATCCAAGACATGTCTGCCGAACACCTCGTTTCAGCTGACATACAAGGATATGGAGAAAACGCTCAAATTATTCTTTTTTCACGACCACGCCGTCTTTTTTGTAAATGCTTTCGGCTGCCACGCAGCCGCGCACGCAGGACAGCGGATAGACGGTGGTGTTTCTTCCAATCACCGTGCCGGGATTGAGAACGCTGTTACAGCCGATCTCGGCATAGTCGCCCAGCATCGCGCCCAGCTTTTTCAGACCCGTGGGGATATTCTCCTCCCCATGATGCACGACGACAGGCGAGCGATCTGCCTTGACGTTGGAGGTAATAGCACCGGCGCCAAGATGGGCGCGATAGCCGAGAATGCTATCGCCAACGTAATTGTAATGCGGCACCTGCACACCGTCAAAAAGGATGGCATTTTTGATCTCCACCGAATTTCCGACCACGCATCCCTGCCCGACCAGCGCATTTTTGCGAATATATGCGCCGTGACGCACCTCGGTCTCGGCGCCGATGATGCAAGGACCGCTGATGGCGGCTGTCGGCGCGATGCGCGCCGTTTTGTGAATCCAGACGTCGGGCTGTATTTGCTCGTACTCGCCCAAGGGCAAGTGCTCTCCCAAGTGTAAAATCCATGCTTCAAGACTGCGCAGCGCCTCCCATGGGTAGGTCAGCGCTGCCAGATATGTCGCTGCGAGTGTGTGCGAAAGGTCAAACAGATGATCCACTGTTACCGGCATACGCGACACTCCTTTCAGCAATGCGATTTACGCCTGTACGTGGGACATGGCGGCACGGTCGCAAATCACTACCACGTCGTCATGCAAGTTGAGGAAGGAAGCCGGGCAAGCGGTCGTCAGCTTGCCGGACAGCAGCGTAGCAATGGCATCCGCCTTTGCCTCACCGTTGGCCAAAATGATAATCTTCTTGGCGCGCAGGATGGTACCGATGCCCATGGTCAAGGCAGCAGTCGGCATAACCTCGCCTTCACTGAAAAAGCGCGCATTCGCCTTGATGGTGCTCTCGGTCAGATCGGTACGGTGGGTCAGCGGATCAAGCGCCTCGGCGGGCTCGTTGAAGCCGATGTGACCGTTCTGTCCGATACCGAGCACCTGGATGTCCACCTGACCCAGCGCGGCGATCTTCTGCTCATAGGCCAGACATTCCGCATCGGGATCGGCGGCGCTGCCATCGGGAACGGCGGTGTTCGCCTTGTCGATATTGACGCGATCGAACAGATTTTTATTCATAAAATAGCGGTAGCTCTGTGCATTGTCGGGAGAAATCGGATAATACTCATCCAGATTGACCGAGCGAACACGAGAAAAATCCAACTCGCCCTTTTCATAGCGCGCGACCAGCTCGTCGTACATACCGACAGGCGTAGAGCCGGTAGCAAGGCCGAGCACACAATCCGGGCGAGAGGTAATGACCTCGGCCATCAGATCCGCCGCACAGCGGGACATTTCAGCGTAGCTTTCGCAAACAATAACCTTCATAGCAACAAATTCCTTTCATATAAGAAGCTGAGGATACGTTGTGTCATTCCACGTTTATTATACCACAAACGGGATTTCTTGTAAAGTCCTTCTTGCTATTTTATGCAAAAAAGGAGTAGACGGTGCAAAAACAGGCGGCTTGCTGTGGCAAGCCGCCTGTCTTGAATTAAATGGATTTACTGAATAACCACAGTACCGAAGCCTGCAGGCAGGTAGCCGTAATCGTTCATCCATCTGTAATAAATCTGATAAGGCGTGAGCGTCTTGGTAATCAGGAAGTACTTCTTCTGGGTCTTGATCTCCTCCTGCGTAACCTCAGAGAAAGTGATGATCTCACGCGTCATGGTCTGAGTGGTCGCAACGTCGACGGTAGGCTTCTTGGCGATGGTGGTGGTACCGCTATCTTCATCATCATCACTCTTTTCCTTGATCGCGCCGGTTTCTTCGTCAAGCTGGGGTTCTATCATCTCGTAGACCATAGCCTTCTTCACGTTCTCATCCTTTGCCAAGGTCTTGGACCAAGTATTGATCAGCTTGCGGAGCGTGTCAATATCGGTGCACTCCTGAATCTCAGCCCAAACCTTCGCGGAGGTCTCAGCAACCGACTTGATCATTGCCGTATTAACAACTTCCTTGTAGTAGAAGACATCCTTAGCATCGGGAGCTGCGGCCTCCTCGGAAAGGAAATCCTCCTCCTGAGAATCCAACTCGTTCTCAAATGCAAAGCCCAAAAGCGGGTTGACCTGAGACTCTCTGTTCTGCTGCTTTGCGTACTCCCAAACGTCAACGTTCATGCCTTCGGGAACGTAAGCGATAAACTCGTTACCGGTCTTGGCGATATCCATGTTGTAAGCATTGCCGGGCAGCATGGAAGCGGTGCCGTTCTCCTTCAGCTCGTAGTTCACACCCTGAATACCGTACTGGAACAGGTTGCGGAAGGTTGCATCGGTGTTGAGCAGCGTGATGATCTGCATGCTCTTTGCCAAATCAGAGGTATAGGTGCTGATCGCGAACATATTCGCGTAAATATCCTCATTGGCGGCCTTGGGATAGTCA
>JAFTSR010000144.1 GCA_017467225.1 Clostridia bacterium
CACATAACTTTCTAACTATAGTTGGCTTATTGTTCACTTCTTTGTCACACGACAAAGAAGTGAACCGAAGAAAACGTGCATGGGGGAGGACCCCCATGTCCCCCCTGCTTCGCGTGCTACACACAAAAAATGCTCTCGCATTTTTTGCTCAGACGCACGCGGCTGTTGCACAGCGAAAATTTCGCTTTCGCCGTTTCAAAAAAACGGCGAAAACAGAGGGATTTCTACGGGAAGAGTGTTTTTTTGTAGGGGACGACGTCCGCGGCGTCCCGAGCCATCGAAGGGCTATCTTTGCACCCCTCTTGTGGGGTAGGGGCCCCACATGGGTTCTCGATGCGCTTATTCAGAACAGAACCGCTAAAAATCCAGCAAAAATTTTTTCTAAAGTTTTTTGAAGGGGAGCGCGAGGGGGAACTTTTGTTCACAAAAGTTCCCTCTCGCATCTAATACCCATCTTTACTCCGTAATCTTCTTCAGATTCCAGATGCGCTGCGCGTATTCCTCAATGCTGCGGTCGGCAGCGAAGTGGCCGGAGGCGGCGATATTGAGCAAGGACATACGGTTCCAGTGCGGCTTATCTGCGTAAGCGTCGATCATGTTCTGGTGCGTCATGCGGTAGGATTCAAAGTCGGCAAGGCACATAAAGGGATCGGCAATGCCGCGCTCACCCGAGAGCAGGTAAGACGCGATATCGGCAAACGACTCGCCGGCAAAGCCGACGTTGAGCTGGTTGACGATGCGGGAGAGCAGCTGATTGTTGGCGTAGAACTCTGCGCTACGGTAGCCGCGCAGCCACAGATTGTCAACCTCCTGTGCCGTCAGACCGAAGATGAACATGTTGTCCGCGCCTGCGGCAGCCTGCATTTCGACGTTGGCACCGTCCAAAGTACCAATAGTCAAAGCGCCGTTCATCATCAGCTTCATGCAGCCGGTGCCGCTGGCTTCCTTGCCGGCCAGCGAGATCTGCTCGCTGATCTCGGCACTGGGGATCAAAGCCTCGGCCAGGCTGACGTTGTAGTCCTCAAGGAAGACCACGTTGAGCTTTTCCTTGATGCGGGGATGCTGCTCGATGTCGCGGCTGATGTAGCAGAGCAGCTTGATGATCTGCTTGGCCATGGTGTAGCCGGGCGCCGCCTTGGCACCGAACAGGAAGGTCTGCGGCTGCATCTCCATGTCGGGGTCGTCGCGCAGCTTGAGGTACAGACCGATGATGTTCAGCGCGTTGAGCAGCTGACGCTTGTACTCGTGCAGACGCTTGATCTGTACGTCAAAGACCGAGTGCGTGTCGATGCGCTGACCGGTCTTGCGGTAGAGCAGATTGGAGAAAGCGATCTTGTTCTGATGCTTGATGCCGCGCAGACGGTCGAGCACCTCGGCGTTGTCCGCGAAGGCTGCCAGCTCAGACAGCTTTTCGGGTTGCTTGCGATAGTCGTCTCCGATGCAGTCCTGGATCAGATTTGCCAGCGCCGGGTTGGAGTAGCACAGCCAGCGGCGGTGTGCGATACCGTTGGTGACGTTGTCAAAGCGGTTGGGATACAAGCGGTAGAAATCGCGGAAGGTGGAGTCCTTCAAAATGGAGGAGTGCAGCTTGGAAACACCGTTGACCGAGTGCGAGCCGATGACCGACAAATTAGCCATGCGCACCTGACCGTAGCCGATGACGCTCATCTTGGAGATGCGATCCCAGTTGCCGGGGAAGGCCTCCCAGGCCGTGCGGCAGAAGCGCTCGTTGATCTCCTTGACGATGGAGTGGATACGCGGCAGGCGCAGACCAAAGAGGTCCTCGCTCCAGGTCTCCAGAGCCTCGGGCATGACGG
>JAFTSR010000145.1 GCA_017467225.1 Clostridia bacterium
ACTCCACAAGACAGCAAAAAATTAGTAAAGTTTTTGGAAGCCCTGAAACCTTTTTTCAAAAAGGTTTCAGGTGGGTGCAGGGCGGCGCCCTGCCCGTCAGAGACATCAAGAAAGGAGGGAAAGCATATGGTACTTGGCGTACTGGCGCACGTGGACGCCGGCAAGACGACGCTGATCGAGGCGATGCTGTATGCAGCAGGCGCGACGAGGCGTGCCGGTCGTGTGGATCATGGCGACACATTTCTTGACACCGACCGCATGGAACGTGCGCGCGGCATCACCATTTTTTCCAAGCAGGCAAGGCTGCACTGGGGAGAAACCGACATCACGCTGATGGACACGCCGGGACATATGGATTTTTCCTCCGAGATGGAACGCACACTGTCGGGATTGGACGCTGCGGTGCTGGTAGTCAGCGCGACGGACGGACTGCAGAGCCACACCAAGGTGCTGTGGCGTCTTTTGCAGCAGCACGAAATACCGACGGTGATCTTTGTCAACAAGACCGACCTGCCCGGCTGCGACCGTGCGGCGCTGATGGCGCAGCTGTCAGCGCTTTCTGACGGGTTTGTGGATTTTATCCCCGGTGCGAGCGCAACCTACCCGGACGCGGCGGCGCGTGACGAGCAGCTTGCCGTGCTTGATACCGCCCTGATGGAGCGTTATTTTGAGGGCGTTATGCCGACGGATGCCGACGCTGCGCGGCTGGTGTGGGAGCGAAAGCTGTTCCCCTGCTTTTTCGGTGCAGCGCTGCGGCATCGCGGCGTGGATGACCTCTTGCATCACCTGGATATTTGGTCGCAACGGTGGTCGTTTGGCAATGACGACGCGCCCTTTGGCGCGCGAGTGTACAAGATTACGCGCGACGAGGATGGCGCACGCTTGACCTGGCTGCGTGTGACTGCAGGGCGGCTGCGTGTGCGCGACGTGTTGAGTTATCTGCCGCGCACGGGGCATGATCCCCTTGGCGAGAAGATCAGCCGTATTCGGCTATATTCCGGCAACGGCTGCCGACAGGTGGATGAGGTTGCTGCAGGTGAGGTGTGCGCCGTCATTGGACTGACGCAGACCTACGCCGGGCAGGGCCTTGGCACGGCACAAGCCGCATCGGCAGCTGTGCTGGAGGGCGTTCTGACCTACGGCATTCAGTTACCGCCGCGCTCTGATCCCATGACCGTGCTGCCTCTTTTGCGTCAGCTGGAAGAGGAGGATCCACTCTTACGTATCTCCTGGCAGGCGCACCTGCAGCAGATTCAGGTGCAGCTGATGGGTGAGGTGCAGCTGGAGATTCTGCAGCAACAGATTCTTGACCGATTTGGCCTTGAGGTCACCTTTGACGAGGGCAGCATTCTTTACCGCGAGACCATCACATCTCCCGTGGAGGGCGTGGGGCATTACGAGCCGCTGCGCCACTATGCTGAGGTGCATTTGTATATGGAGCCGTTGCCGGTTGGCAGTGGCATCGTGTTTGCGTCTGCTTGTGATAGCGCTGCGCTGGACTATTCCTGGCAGCACCAGGTGCTGTGCGCATTGGAAGAAAAGGCACATGTTGGTGTGTTGGGTGGCTTTCCCATCACCGATATGAAAATTACGTTGGTATCAGGACGGGCACACCTCAAGCACACCGAGGGCGGAGATTTCCGCCAGGCGGCATGGCGTGCGCTGCGTCAAGGCTTGATGCGTGCTGCGGAGCGCGGTGAGGCTGTGCTGCTTGAGCCGATGGAGAGCATCGAACTGGAGCTTCCGCGCGTAAACGTAGGTCGCGCTATGACTGATCTACAGAACATGGGCGCAAGCTTTGAAATGCGCGAGGACGGGAGTGATACCGATCATGTGTTGCTGGTTGGTCGCGCTCCTGCAGCCGCCCTGCGCGGTTATGCCAAGGAAGTGACAGCCTACACGCGCGGCGAGGGCAAGCTGTCCTGCGTTTACGACGGCTACGCGCCTTGTCACAACACCGACGACGTTCTTCGCCTTTTACGCTACGAGCCGACACGTGATATGGACAATCCATGTGATTCGATCTTTTGCTCCCACGGCGCGGGCTTTTCGGTGCCGTGGAACGAGGTTGAGCAGCACATGCACCTGCCGCCGTACTACGTGCGCCGCAGCGCGGATGAGGCAAGTGCGCCCGAACGTGCGGCCAGAGTGGCGAGGAGCTCGGCCTTTACCGAGGATCGGGAGCTGGAAGCACTGATGGAGCGCGAATTTGGTCCGATTCGTCGCAAAAGCTACAGTGAAAAGCGCGTGGTGGCGGCTGTGACGCACCAGCCAACTGTAGTTAACACCAAGCTGCGCCGCTTGGTGCTGGACGGTTATAACGTTATTTTTGGCTGGGATGCTCTGCGCGAGGTGGGCGAGCAGTCGATCGATGCGGCGCGCTCACTGCTGATCGACGCGCTGTGCAACTACGCAGGATATACCGACATTCCCGTGGACATCGTTTTTGACGCCTATCGCGTCAAGGGTGGCGTCGGCGAGGAGGAGCAGCGCGGTCGCGTGCATATCGTCTACACCAAGGAATTTGAGACGGCAGACGCTTATATCGAGCGCCTTCTGACCCGTGAGAGCCGCGATTACTCCATTCGCGTGGTGACCTCCGACCGACTCATTCAGGTGACCGCCGTCAGCACCGGCGTGCTGCGTATGCCCGTCGCCGAATTCGTCGAGGAGCTCGGCCGCGTCCGCGAGGAAATCGCGCAGATCGCCCAAATGAAGGGGAAGTGAATGAATACCAGTGAAAGGCGGGGGAGAAACTTTTTGGAAAAAAGTTTCTCCCCCGCACCCCTTCTTCAAAAACTTTATGGATAAAAAAGCAGGATTGATTCGTAACGGGTCAATCCTGTTTTCTATTTGATTTAAGTTCTTGAAAGAGGGAGCGCGAGGGGGAAAACTTCTTTTAAGAAGTTTTCCCCCTCGCACATATTCACAATTTCTCGTTATCTCTGCACTCTGCCAGAGCCGTCGCCGCCGGCGAGCTTTTGGACCTCGTCCACGGTGACCATATTGAAGTCACCCTCGATGGAGTGC
>JAFTSR010000146.1 GCA_017467225.1 Clostridia bacterium
GGGCACTTTTTTTCAAAAAAGTGCCCCCTCGCATCATTTCTTCCTATTCCTCCGTATCCCAAACGCGCGGCGCAATAGCGGTGCGATCCACGCAGGCGAACGAACCAAAACGATCTTCATAATTAAGTACCACCTTTCGTCAAGCACTGCTTTTTCGTCATGACAGTATATGAAGACAGCCGCACGGATGACACGAGCACATGCGCAACGTTTTCCAAAAGATTTGAATATATAAAAAAGGATCGCGCTGCAACGACACGATCCTATCATTTTTTCAAATGTTTTTTGAAGGGGAGCGCGAGGGGGAACTTTTGTGAACAAAAGTTCCCCCTCGCATTTTTTCTTTTCCTTACCCAATCACATGCTCTCCGGCGGGGACGGCAACCAGGTAGGCGGTCGTGCCCTCAATGGATTTGCAAATGATGCTGACAGGCTGACCGTCCAGCGTTACCTGCGCGACTGCTGCCGGCAAACGAACGAGCAGCGGCGTGTCGGTCTTGACCGTAATGGTCGCGCCGTCCTGCGCCACAGTCGCCTCGCTACGCGCCTTCCAGAACTGCGCAATGGTGTTGGTGGTCATGGGCAGCGCCACGTAGCCGCATGCATCGATGTGCTCCTTCATCACGCCCAGCGCGCGCTGCGCCGCGAGGTAATGATCGCTGCTCTCGTTGAGATAGTGCGGATGGAAGAACAGCTGTGTGATGCGTGCGTTGGCAGCGGCAGCGTCTAGATAGCGTCTGATCTTGGTCGTGTCGCTGTCCTCTTGAGGCAGTCTTGCCTCGTAGTAGGTCATAGGAATAGACATGGTGGTCAGCGGCGCGTTGCCGTGCGCGGCATCATCGCAGGTGTAGCGCGGGAACGAGGTTCCGTAACCGAACTCCTGCAGATCAAAGGCGTTGATGTCGTTGGGGTCAAACGTGCCGAGATAGCCGTTGTCCGCTATGATGCCGCAGCCCTGCAGCCAGCGCAGAAATTCCGGCAGAGGACCGTGCTGCACCAGGCAGTGGTCAACGTTGGTGATGGGATGCATGCCGAACGCGGTGCAAAACTCACCAAACTGCTTTTTGACCGTCTCCTCGCTGTAGGGCTGGACGGTCAGATCCAGATGCAAGCCAAGCTCGCAGCCGTTGTCCTGCAGCGTGCGCAGCACCTCGGTATCAAAGCAGAAGTGACCGTTGCCGTCGGGCATGGCGTTGATGTGGTAGGGCAGGCCCAGCTGCTTCATGCGCGCCGCCGCGTTCGCGTTGATGGTGGCGCTGCAGCAGTCGTCGTCACCCGAGAAATGCAGGACGATATCCGGTGCCGCACCGTCCTCCATGGGAGGCAGGCGGTAGAGCGAGGCAATGCCGAGCGAACGCAAAATGCCCTCAAGCTCGATCAGCAGCAGATCGTTGAACGGCTGCGTGCCATACTGACCGTTCGGCAGCGGACGCCAGTCGGGCGTTCGACCGACCGGGAAATACGGGTCGTTCTGCATTTCCATGTAGCCGTCGCCGCTGTACCACAGCGTGGCAGGCAGGTCAAACAGGTACTGATAATTCTTGCCGCAGCGAATAAGCGCCGGGCAGGTCTTGCCCTCAACCTCGGCAGAAGCGAGCACCTGGGCATCTGTGGCATCCATCGGCGCAATGGGAACAAACAGCGGCACGGCATAGCCGCTTTTCGCGGTATAGTAGCCATAGATATGGCGCTTGCGTGCCGGGACGGTCGGCCGGGTGCCCAGAAGAATAACCGTCGCATCGGTTGCGGGAAGCTCCGCCGCGCCCACCAGAACGACATCGTTCGATGTGAGCGTGGACAGCGCGTCGGGCGCGATCTCTCGACCCGTCATGCCCATAAACGAAAGCATCGCCGGAATGTACGCCGGTGTGTAGTCCTCGCCGGCAGCGTTGCGCGCCGCACGCAGCGAAGGATCGTTAACATAATATAACATAGAGAACTCCTTGTGTTTGAAATTGGGGCGCTGCCCCAAACCCCGTCAAAGAAACTTTTTGAAAAAAGTTTCTTTGAAATCTTCAAAAACTTTAATAAAATATGCCTATAAATCAATTTGGGTAAAGTTTTTTGGGTTTCCAAAGGGCCTTTTTTTCAAAAAAGGCCCTTTGGTCGCCGAAGGCACTCTCACGCAATGCCGCTGTGCTGGCAAAGAATAGCGATCACGCAGAAGATCATGGAGATCACGCTTTTCTTGGTCAGCTTATCGCCCTGGAAGGCAAAGCCGACAGCCAGAGAAAGCGCGATGGAGGCGCAGGTCACGGTGGTGAACAGCGCAGCGGGATTCATGCGTCCCTCGGCCAAAACGCGCTCGGTGTAAAAGCAAACGCCGTTGCAAAGGCCGAGCAGCAGCATGGGAAGCAGCGCCGCCTTGAAGGAGGCTTTGCCAATGGGAAAGCCCTTTCCGCCGTGGGATTTGTGCGTGATCAGACCAATGATCAGGCAGAACACCGCGCCGCTGCCGTAGGTTACGGCAAAGAAAAACATGGGAGGCGAGCCGTGGTTGCCGTTGATGGTAATACAGAAATTGACCAATCCGTTGGCAATGCTTGCCAAAAGCGGCAAAAGGATAGCCGCCTTGGAGGGCTTTTCCCCACCTGCCGACGCACCGGGCGTCATGTTGAGCAGCACGATCACCGTGATCGAAAGCAGCATACCTGCCAGCTGCAGGGGCGCGGCAGGAATGTGCAAAAAGAGTGCGGAGAGAATAACGGGAATGATAAAATTGAGGTTCATAATGATCAAGGAGATGGAAAGCGAAACCTTCTTCATCGACTCGATCAGAATGGAGGAGGCCGTAGCAATACCGGCACCCGCCAAAAGCGCGATCGGAATGGCAGATGCGTCGGGGATCTCCTGCGTTGCCGCAGAAAGTGCGCCAAAGAACACCGCCAGCATCAAAAACCAGACCGCCGGCATGGTCAGAGACGCCGACACGCCCTCGCTGGCTGCCGACAGCTTTTTATAGAGATTGCCGGAAAAGCCGGAGGCAAGGATGCACAGCGCAAGAATACATATGGTAAGTGGCATGCCGTTCCCTCACGTTATGCGCGGAAATCGGGAACGTCCAGGCGAACGCCGCCCATTTCTGCCGACTTGGCGGCCAGAATGGCAGGAGCTGCCGACTCAACAGCGCGATAAACGTCCATGGGAGGTGTCTTGTCGTTCAGAATAGCGTCTACAAAATAGTGGATGGGATACATGTCCGCGCCGCCGTGAGAAGCGTTACGGAACAGCTCATCCGCCTCGGGGTCGGCGCAATCCCACTCCTCATGGTTGACCCAGCCCTGTCCGGGAATAAACTCTCTGGGCAGATCCAACTCGGAACGCGCCCACTCGACGCTCTTCTCGGTGCCCTTGATCTGATACCAGTGTGCACCCGTGCCTCGCTTGAAGCCATACGGCGCGTTAAATCCTGCACGCAGGCTGAAAATGGTGCCGTTGGAGTTGTGCATCAGCGCGCACTCCAGATCGCGGACGTCAAAGCCCTTGGTGTGAGAGTCACCCTTGGCAGTGCCAAGGCAGCTGACCGACTCGATGCGACCGCCCGTGACGGACAGAAGCGGCGACAGCTCGTGCGGCAGATAGAAAATGGGATTACCAAAGGTATAATAGCGCCAGGTGCGCTCGTAATCGGGATCCTGATCGTAAGAGGGATCGTCTGTCCAGACGTGGTGACCGGTCTTCTTGTTGCGGAAGTAGTCCCACTTGGGCTCATAGTGCAGATATTCACCCTCGGCGTAGTAAATCTTACCGAACTCACCTCTCTGGGCCATCTCTCTCCACTTGGCAATAAACGACCAGTAGCGTGTCTGCTCGGCCAGCTGATACTTACAGCCGGTCTTGCGAACGGCGTTGACCAGTGCATAGCACTGATCGATGGTGTAGGCTGCAGGAACCTCGGTCATGACGTGGATGCCGCGCTCCATTTCGCGAACGGCGTAGTCCACCTGGATGTCGGGATCGACGGCAACCAGCACAGCGTCGTAGCAAGCGCCCTTGGCAAGCTCCTCGTAGGACTTGAAGGTCTTGGGGCTGTAGCCGACGGCGTTCTGAATATACGCTGCCGCATTCTCTGCCAGATCATCGGCGATATCACAAACAGCAACTACCTCAACGTTCGGATGCGCAGCGTATACACCTGCCAGACCCGTACCGCGCGGGCCGTTACCGAGCACTGCTAAACGTACTTTTTTGTTTTCCATTGTAAAATCATACCTCCGTATATTGATTTTTCTCAAAGAGTATGATATAATAATAAATCATAAACGCCTAAAAATCAATAGGGATTTCGGCGTTAAATTTATGATTTTGGTCGCTTTTGAGGGGAGGCATACGAATGGAGCAGGAATTGCGGCACTTGCGTTCGGTTTTGGACGTAGAGAGCCTTTACACCGCCTTTGTCGGACATTACGACGGCACCTTCAATTTTCCCGGGGAGAGCCATGAGGTATGGGAAATCGGCGTGGTGCTCTCGGGCTGTGTTGGTATTACGTCGGGCGCGGAGGTTTATGAATGCCGTGCCGGTGAGATGCTGGTGCATCCGCCGGGCGTTTTCCACACGGCCTGGGCCAAGGATGCGCAGAACGTGGACATTCTGACCGTCACCTTTACAGCACGCGGCGGCGCGCGGTACATCCCTGCCGGAAAATTTGTGCTGACGGAACATGAAATGACGCTGGCGCGGCTGCTCGCAGAGCTGATTTCCACACATCTGAGCGATGAGCGATCGGTCAACGTGCCGCTGCGCCCTTCGCAAGAGCAGATGCTCAAAAATTATTTGGAAATTTTGTGTTTATCGCTGCATCTGCGGCGCGCCGAGACGGCCAGCCCCGACAAGGCCGAGCATGCGGCGCTGTTTGCAGAGGTGGTCGGTTACATGCAAGCAAACGTGGACAGCGCGCTGTCCGTGGAAACCATCTGCACGTCCTGCGGCGTTGGTCGCACGGCACTCAAGCAACTGTTTCACCGCTATGCGGGATGCGGTGCTATGCAATACTACAACCACCTGCGTCTGCGTCGCATCATCGAGCGCATGAGTGAGGGCGAGACACTTGGCGATATCGCCATCGGTATGAATTTCTCCTCGCAAAGCTATCTCACCGATTTTTTCCGCCGCCACACAGGTGTAGCGCCGAGCGCGTATTTTAAGGGGTAGGAGAGATATGAGGCGGGGGAGAAACTTTTTGGAAAAAAGTTTCTCCCCCGCACCCCCTCTTCAAAAACTTTTGGAGGATTTTTTGGTTGGATTTTTGAGAACATCCTTCTTGCCGTACATAGGCATAACACGGAGCAACGGGGTGTGCCAAAGAAATAGGCAACAAACAACTACGGTTAGAATGCTTTGTTCGCACTCCTTCCACCAAAAATCTTCCCTCCACATCCTGCAAAAAGGGAGTCGCCACGCGACTCCCTTTTCATATCTCAATTCAGATCAAAACGCCCAGTTGCCGTTGCGGAAAATCTCAATTTCCTTGCCGCGAACCGTGTGCGCGACCACCGACAGATCATCTGTACCGATCATAAAATCAACGTGGATCATCGAATCGTTGATGCCCATGGCGTGCAGCTCCTCCAGGGTGTACTTGTCGTAGTCACGTACCGTGTTGGTGTAGCCGGCACCCAGCGCCAGATGGCAGGATGCATTCTCGTCAAACAGCGTCTCGTAGAAGGTCAGGCCGCTGGCACTGATCGGAGAACGCGCAGGAACCAGAGCAACCTCACCAAGGAATGCAGCACCCTCGTCCATCGAGATCATCTCCTTGAGCAGCGCCTCGTTCTTCTCGGCATGCACCTCAACCGCACGACCACCCTCAAAGCGAACGCTGAAGTTCTCAATCAGCTGACCGCGGTAGGAAAGAGGCTTGGTCGAATACACAATACCCTCAGCGTCACCGCGCTTTGGCGTCGTAAAGATCTCCTCGGTCGGCATGTTGGGATTGAACCACTCACCGCCCAGCGTGTATTCACCGCCACCGCAGAACAAACCGCCGCTGACCAGACCTACGGTCAGATCGGTGCCGTTACCGCCGCGAATGTGCAGCGAAACCACGTCCAAAGAGTTCAGATACTCGCAGCGGGTGCGGAAGCGCTCGTTGTGCTCCTTCCAGACGGCAACGCCGTCCTTGACCTCGCCACCAATGGTATCAGTCATGTGCACCGTGTACAGGATGACCTCCCAAAGCTTTTCCATGGCCGCCATCGGGCGCAGCTCGGGGAACATCTTCTTCGCCCAAGCCTTGCCGGGAACAGCTGCCACGCACCACTTGTAGCGGTTTTCCATCTTATCCTGGTAGGGCTTAATGATGGGGTAGCGCATCTGCATCGCACGGCTGTTCTTCTTCTGATTCATGCCCTTCAGACCGTCGGGGTCCTCGGAGATCAGATGGAGCATCGCAGGCAGTCTTTCTGCTCTGTGCGCAAACTTCGCCTTCTCCCACTCCTCAACGGTGGAAAGCACCTTGAGCGTGCGATGACGGACGTGAACCTTATTCAGCGGCTGATAGTGCCACTCCACGTTAACCTTTTCTGCGCCCGCCTGATAGCACTCCTCGACTACCATGCGAACAAACTCGGGCTGGTCCAGATCACAGCTGATAATGACCTCATCACCCATTTTCACGCCCAGGCCGGAAACGGCCAGAAGGCGAGCATACGCCTTCAACGCTGCTTTTTTCATATCAATTCCATTCTCCTTTTTGCTGTAGATCCTTGATTTTGCTCCGCGCAGCGCGCAGAACCTTTTTGTCATTTTCGTGCGTCAGATAATTCTCGGCTGCATCCAGCGGTACCCATTCTACCTGCGCGATCTCTCCCTTGCGCGGACGGATGGTAACATCATCCACCCTGCCAAGGAAATAAACGACTTCCTTTTCCACCGACGGTGCCGGCGTATAACACACGGCATGGCGGAAATCCGGAATGATGGTGATCTCGGCGGCAGTTTCCTCGCGCACCTCGCGCACGGCCGTCTGCCGCTCAGTCTCACCGGCCTCGACGTGACCCTTAGGGAAGGAACGGTATCCGCCGGGACGATGACGGATCATCAGAATATACAAGCGTTCGCCCTGCTCGTCTTTGCGAATGACCAGAGCACCGCAGGATTTTTCATAAACCACGGAACCATTCCCTCCTTACAGATTGATCGGTCAGTTTTGCTTGACCTCTTCCATGACGAAGGCTTCCAGCACGTCGCCAATCTTGATATCGTTGAATTTCTCAAGTCCGATACCGCACTCGTAGCCCTGCGCCACCTCGCGCGCGTCGTCCTTAAATCTCTTGAGCGAGGAGATCGAGTCCTCAAAAATTACGATGCTGTCACGCAGTACGCGGATCTGCGCCGAACGCGCGACCTTACCGTCGGTAACGTAAGAACCGGCGATGGTGCCGACACCGGGCACGTGAATGGTCTGAAGAACCTCAGCGTGACCCAGCAGAACCTCCTGGAAATTGGGAGCCAGCATGCCCTTCATGGCAGCCGTGATCTCCTCGATCGCGTCGTAAATGACGCGGTAGGAGCGGATCTCAACGCCCTGGCGCTCAGCACTGTCAAGTGCTGCCTTATCGTGACGGACGTTAAAGCCGACGATAATAGCGTCGGATGCTGCTGCCAGCATAACGTCACCCTCGTTGACACCGCCTGCTGCCGCATGGATGACGGCTACGCGGACCTCCTCATTGGAGATCTTGAGCAGAGACGCCTTAACTGCCTCGGCAGAGCCGACCACGTCA
>JAFTSR010000147.1 GCA_017467225.1 Clostridia bacterium
AGCAATACAGCTTGGCAGGATCGGACACGGTAAATATCAGTTTTTCATCCTGTAGCATGATCGGCGCGGTCGCACTTGCCGCATCAAAGCGGTTGCACTGCCCTATCACGATCTCCTTAGCCACAGGCTCGGTGCGCTCGTTGACCGTATCCAGCTTGATGCCGCTCTGTTTTTTGATAGCCATCTGCAGATTGGAGGTCGCACGGTCAAGATAAATGCTGTACTTCTGCGGAAAGACGATCACGTACTCGTCAGTAATCGTCACGCCCTGTTCTGCCTCTGCCGGTACTTGCTCGTCCTCTGCAGGCTCCTGCTCTGCCGGTGTGCAGCCCACGGCAGCCGCGAGCAGCAAAAGTGCCGCCAGCAAAAATGCGATACTTCTTCTTACCATGTCAGACCCTTCTCCTTTGCTTCCTTAGCCATGCGGAAGAAGTTGTAGGGATCGATCAGCTCGAAGTTAGCCTCAGGGCGTACCTCCTTCAGCTTCTCCATGATACGGTCATGATCGGTGGGAGACACCAGAATGGTGCGGAAGATGTGGAATCTCTTTTCCTTGGGGAAATGATCGACATACTGCAGCATCAGCTCTACGCACTTATCCACGTTGACATGCTCAGCACCTGCATCGCAGGTCTCGCGCATATACACCGCATCGCCGACCACGGTGGTCTCGACGGGACCGTTGTTCATACTCGCGCCGATGATATACTTGGAGAAGTCCTCCATCTCCTGATGCGTTGTGGGCTTGTGACCGTCGATGATAAAGCCGATAACCTCGATATCGAAGCGATCAAAATACTTCTTATTGTGGCGGTCGTTGACCTCGTGACCGTCGGGCAGACCTGAGAAAATGCGCGGCTCGTACAAAAGGCGAGGATTGTTATAGCCTGCGCCGCTGTCGCCGGCCTCAAAGTAGTCATTCTTAGTGTAGTTTTTGTAGATAAAGTCGAACGCCATCGGAATACGGTCGGACAGATTGGGATTGAAGCACCACATCAGAGGGTTCTTTCCCAGCATCGGATCACGGTACCACTTGGGAATATGCTTGGCCGTCCATGCGCCTGCATCGTAGTCGCCGACGTAGAACAACACATAGGTCTTACTCGGGTCAAATTCCATCTTCTCGGCAGGGCGCGGATTGTGATATTTCTCATCCAGCGGGAACTGCGTGAAAACGGAAGCGTTTGCCAGACCGCAGTAGCCTGCGGCGTCGGCATCCTTGACAAAGTTGTAGCAGGAGAGCACCTCGGTAAATCTCCACTCGCTCTCGACACCGCCGTGCTTACCCTTACCTCCGGCATCAGTGTACTTGATGTGCCACGGAATAAAGCCGCAAACGGTGGTCATCTCCTGGCCATCCGTCTTTTTGTACTGGCGCATGAAGACCTCCTGCATGATAGCAAAGTCTGCGCCAAGCGGCTGATCGGGGTCATCCCAGGGCGTCTCGTCATCCCAGCAGGTGACGTCAAACACAAACGCGCCCTTGGTGATGGCATAGTCGTGGTTGGGAACGAAGCAATTGCCAAGATCGGGATAGTAGGGCTCCTCGCGGCGGAAGCCGCCGCCGTCCGCCGTGTAAACCAGCAGCGTGGGATTGGTCTTGTCCATGTACTTCTCCAGCGCCCAGACGTATGCGTCACACTTTGCCGAGCCGGTAGAGGGACGGTTGGTATCGGGCACCATACCTTCACCGGTGAACTTGCCGACCAGATTCAGCTTGATCTCGGCGCCGGTCGCCTTGGTCACGCGGGAGAAAATGCTGTTCTCTGCCGTGTCATAGCGCACAGGCAGATAGCCATCCACACCGCAGGCGGTGGTAGCAACGTTCATGGTTGCAGGCACAGCCCACTCCCAGACAGCCAGTCCGCTCTCTCGGATAAAATCGCCATACAGCGACAAAAATTCATCAAAGGATGCAATTTCCTTTTGCTCCATGCCATGCATGAAGTTGCCCTCTTTGGTCATGTATTCCAGCCAAAAATCGTCAGCGGGCTGCCAGAAAAGATAGATTTCCGGGAAATCACGGTTTTTCAGACCCTGCACCGCAACGATCAGCTTGAGCATATCGTAACGCAGCACGGTGTTGCCCTCGCACTCGGCGAGAACCTTTTCCACGTTCAAGGTGTAAAGCGTTTGTTTCATGGTGTCGTCCCCTTTCAGGAGATAGAATTTGCCTCTCGCGAGCAGCGTAGGCATCTTGACAACATTATACAAGAGCGAGCGAAAAAAGTCAACCCCTGCACCGAAATTTGAGCAAAAAAAACGCCCACGGTGTGAAGCCACGGGCGAAATTCATTTGCTATACAATTCATCTTGATACCAGGACAGCGGGTTTTCATAAATATATTTGGTGTACGCTTCATATTCCTCACGATCACGGATGATGTGATCGTAAAACCGCGCTTGCCATATATTTTCCCCATATTCCTTATTACAAAAGCGCTTCAA
>JAFTSR010000148.1 GCA_017467225.1 Clostridia bacterium
AAATGACGGCGTTTAGCCGTCAAGCAAAAACGTCGGGGTGAGTTCAAATGCGTTTTTCGCATTTGAATCACCCCCTTTTTGCCGTTTGACAAATCCGGCTCGTTGCGGTATAATTTTGATATATTTTTTCATTCGGCGTAAGTTTTCGGTGTCAATATTCGTTATTATAGGTGAAAGGCCTTTTGAGAAAGAGGAAAGGAGACAGTTGAATATGAACGACCAACAGATCATAGCGCGCTTGTTTGCGCGGGATGAGAGTGCCTTGCACTGCGTGCAGGAGAAATACGGCCGCTACTGCCATGCGATTGCCGAGCGGATCGTCGGCTCGCGAGAGGACGCCGAGGAATGCGTCAATGATACCTATCGTCGCACCTGGGAGACCATTCCGCCCGAAGCCCCTTCCGTCCTTGCCACCTATCTTGGTATGCTGACGCGCTGCATTGCCCTGGATCGCGCCAAGAAAAATCGCGCAATCAAGCGCGGGGGCGGCACGCTGCCGCTGATTCTGGACGAGCTTGGTGAGTGCGTGGCTGACACCGAGGCAAGCGACGAGCACGACGAGGTGCTGCAGGAGCTTTTGGATGAATTTATGGCCTCACTGCCGCCCAAAAGCTGTATGGTGTTTGTCCGTCGCTACTGGTATGCGGACAGCGCCGCAGACATTGCCGCAGCCTACGGGATGAATGAAAACAGCGTCAACGCTCTGCTTTTCCGCATTCGAAGAAAATTGAAGAAGCATTTGCACGATGCCGGCATTGACGTGTGACGGCAGAAAGGAGAAAAATATGAAAAAGAACGAACAGCTCTTTCGCGCGATCGGCAAGATTTCGCCGACCTATATTGAAATGGCCGCAGACGGCAAGGTCCCCGGCAAAAAGACAAGAGCGAGCGCACCGTGGGGCAGATTCCGCGCTTTGGGTGTGATCGCTGCTATGATCACACTTTCGATTTTAATGTTTACCTTTGGTTTTTCAGTATCTGCGCTGTCAAGTGATCAGGTGCATAAGGAATACCAGACAGGTACACTTCTGACAGAAATTCCTCGCGTAATGTTGGCAGAGGATTTTGAAAAGCTGTCAGCAACCATGGAGTACAATCTTACGACCGTGCCGGACGGAAAGTTTATTCAGGAACGGCACCTGGCGTTCTACTGGGCAATCGATGGCATCAATAAGGCATCTATCAAGGATCAAAGCGAGGAAACCAAGCAGGATATGCTTGAACTGTATCCCGTTTTGAAGTTGCCCGGTGTATACGTGATCAATCCGACGATTGTTCCTAAAGAGGAAAGTGACATTTTGTATACACTGATGTTTTACGGTGAGATGAACCAGGAAAAGCTTTGTGATATGTATCAAAGGGTGTACGACGCAGTCGAGGCGAGTGATCTTTCCACGGAAGAAAAGAATGAGATTTTTGCATCCCTGCCCGAAAAGCCGTTGGTTACGAGCGATCTGCAGATTGGCGTTCTGACCGGTGCTGCCTTCAATCAGGAGAAAACGGTGCCGAGCCCTGACGCTTTGCCGAGTGTTATGCTGGCTGAGGATTATGAGGCTATGCTGGCAAAATTGTTGGAGACAGCAGACGTGGACAGCTGGGAGGAAGCACCGCATTATGCGCAGCGCATTCGCGCCTTTTATGTAGAGCTTGATCCCAACGACGAAGACTATATGGAATTTGAAAGTGCACTGGCTCCCTTGGTACAGGAATTCGCCCCGATATATGTTTTGGCTCCCGACATCCGGCTGTGGGAGCGCTCCTGGCTTTGCTCCATGATGGCGTTGTACGGCGGCGTGTGGATGGAGGAATCTGTACAGATCACGCAAAACGTACACGATGCCATTGACATGGGAGGCTCTGCGGATAAGGATGCTTTGCACGAAATGACAATGAATGTTTGGAGCATTTTGAACGAGGTTATGAGAGAATTGCAAACGGAAACGCAGTGATTGTTACCCATTAAATAAATCCTCCGAGGCTGCCGCAAGGCAGCCTCTTTTTTCGTTTGACAAATCCTTTGCGTTGCGGTATAATTTTCTTGGAATTTTCTTTATTTTTTGCAATCGGGTGTGAGGTTTTGACGCCAAATTTCGTTATTAAGGATGAAAGATCTTTCGCAAGCACGGAAAAAAGGAGATTTGAGAATGAATGACGATCAGATGATTGTAGCCTTATTTTACGCGCGGGATGAGGCTGCGCTTGCCCAAGCACAGCAGAAATACGATGCATATTGCTACTACATAGCAAAGCAGATCTTGGATTCGCACCAGGATGCCGAGGAGTGTGTCAACGATGCCTGGCGCAGAGCGTGGGAAACCATTCCACCGCAAAATCCGACCGAGTTATCCTCATATCTCGGTATGCTGACACGCAGCCTTGCCTTGGATCGGCTCAAGCAGCGCAACGCTCAAAAGCGGGGCGGCGGTCAGGTGCCGCTGGTGCTGGACGAGCTGCAGGAATGTATCGGTGAGGCTGATGCGCAGGATGAGCAGAGTGAGGTGATCAGACAGGCGCTGGACAGCTTTCTTGCTACGCTGCCGGAGAGGACGCGCATGATCTTTATGCGGCGATATTGGTACACCGATGCGGTTGCAACCATTGCGCGCGACTATGGTATGCGGGAGAGCTACGTCAGTACCATCCTGTCCCGTGCCCGCAAAAAATTGCAGCAGTATCTTCGTGGCGTCGGTATTGACGTGTGAGGGAAAGAAAGGAGAAAAGATGAAAAGAAATGAGCAACTGTTACGGGAGCTGAGCGGAATTTCTCCGCTTTATATCAAAGAGGCGCAGCCGGGGAGAGTGCCGGCTAAAAAGACAATGACGTATGCTCCATACGGACGATTCCGCGCCTTGGGCGTGCTGGCGGCCATGGTGGTCGTGGCTGCTATGATGTTCGCGCTGGGATTTTCGGTCTCGGCGGCAGAGCCTGACCCCGCAAATGAAGAATATCAGATCGGTACTATGCTGATGGATATTCCGGAGGTGCTGACGCAGGACGATTTTGAATGGATGGTCGAAAGAGTGGAGGCGGGGGTGGCTGCGGAGAGCGAAATCGACGAGTTCGTGCGTAAGCATTGGCTGAAACGCTTCCAAGCATTTTTTGCCTTGCAAAATCCCAATGAACAGACCAGCAACAAGAAAAAACAGGAGATGATGGCTTTTTGTCCTGTTTCCGAGGTTGTGTCGGTCTATACGGTGGATATCAATTTGACCGAGAGCGAGCGCGATTACCTTTACCATTTCATGGTGACCTATGGGGAGATGACGCAGCTGGATCTGATCACAATGTATCAAAGCTTGTACGATCTGGTAGAGCAAAGCGATTTGTCAGAGGAGCGGAAGCAGGAGATTCGTGACTCGCTGCCCGCACTGCCCGAGCATTCGCCGAGTGCGCCGCCTGCCAACTACCTGACTGCCGAAGCCGAGGCGGCAGGCAAGAGGCAGATGACACCTTCTGCGCTGCCGTTTGTTTTGCTGCCCGAGGATTATGCGATCATTCGCGACGCGGTGCTGGCCAAGTACGGTGCCGAGAGCATCGAGACCTTGCCGCCGCAGGCAAAAAGGCTGTTGAACAACTACACCAAGTACCCGTTGCAGAGCAGCAATCCCGACAACTATCAGATCATGGTCGATCAGCACTTTGCCAAGCTGACGGCGAATGAGGAGCTGTATATTATCGACCCGACACTGTCGATCGAGGAGCGTGTCATGCTGTGCTATGGGCTGGCGATGGAAGCCGACGTTTGGGGCGAGGATGGTGCACGCATGGCGAAAAATTTGTATGACACAATGGAGGAACGTTACCCCGGAGAATTAGATCCGACATGGGGATGGGTGCGGGATATTATCATGCCCTATTGGCAAAATTGGATCTGGGTGCAAGATTATGCGTATGTGAAATAATGTCCCGTAAATCACCTGAGGCTGCCGCAAGGCAGCCTCACTTTTCGTTATACAAAATTCGCCGGGAGTACAATCGTATTCCCGGCGGTGTTTTACTGATTCGCCACGATCAGCGTGGTCAGCATTCTCTTTTGCCCCTCGGTGGGCGGGAGCAGCTTGCCGCTTTTCAGCAGCGCGACGATGCAATGCAGCAAGAACCAACCGTCCGAATGGAAGGTGAACTGCAGCTCGTACTCCTTGATGCGGCGCAGGTGGGCGGGAACGGACGCCAGCACCGCCTGAACGTAGGGCGCTTTGATGGCTTCGATTTGCTCGATGTACTTTGCCTTGACTGCCTCGCCGACGGCAAGCAGCTTGTCGCGCAGCTCGCTTGTTGCGATTGTGACGGGCTGCCAGGACGTTTTGAGATGGCCGCCGTCGTTGTACATTTTGATAAAGCCTTGCTCACACAGCCAGGCGTATTCGTCCTCGGACAGGACGCCCGTCTCGCCGTTCAGCTCATTGTGAAACAACTCCAGCGCGCGCAGCATTTCGTTGGTGCCGCTTTTACTGACGGCCATTCGTCTGCCGGACCATTCGGTATCGACACACCACAGTTCCTCCGGTCCATTGGCGCGGAAGATTCCCGGTCCGCAAAAGTTTTTCATGCAGACATAATCCTCGGGCAGCTCCATGTGCTCCGGCACGACCGTTGCATTGCAGATGTTGTGTGCGCCATCGGGGCGGATGGTCGCCACCTCGTCAAAGGAGATGGTTTCCTTGATCATCCTATCACCGCTGCAGGCGGCAACGTAGGGAATGAGCGCCCAAAGAAGGAAATTGCGGTCGGCTTTGGGAGAATCGCGCAGCGTGATCTCGCCGTCGGTCTGTCCGCACCAAAGGTCGGGATGCTCCAAAAGCCCGGAGTCGATCAGCGCGTCGCACAGCTCGTCGGCGTAAAGAGCGGCCGCTTTTTTGTACATGGCGTCCTGCATGGTGAGCAGCTCGGCAGTCGGCTCGCTGATGATAAAATTGACGATGTAGCGGTCGTTTTTCTTGGCAAGAAAGCCGTATTCCTCCAGGAATTCGACCTCACCCTCGACGTAAACGGGAGAGACGCCCAGAGCGTCCGCGATCTCGTTGACCGTCTTTGCTTCATTCCTCACGCAGTAGCAGATGTTCTGCGAGAGCGAGGAACGGAAAAATTCGTCCAAATTTTTACTGCCGATCGAGCCGTTGATGCCGATCGAGCTGAATTTGATGGGATTGAATTTCAGTTCACTTGTTTTTCTCACGGTATCCATACCTCTTTTCAATTCTTTTTTGGCTTCAAACAAGTGCCATTTGACCGTGCCGACGGGAATGTTCAATTCTTTGGCGATCTCCGCCTGCTTGCGCTTTTCAAAATAGTAGGCTACGACGATGCGGCGCTGCAGACGGGAGAGATAGGCGATCTCCTTTTGCAGACGGCACAGTGTCTGTGCGGTGTCGTCCGCCTCGACCGTCGCGTCGGGGTCGGGAACAAGGTCAGCCACCTCGTCCAGCGGCACACCGATGACGGCGCGAGCGGTGTCGCGGTAATAATTGTTCAGCGCGTTGTGCGCCACCGTCCAGATGAACTTGCCCGTGTCGCCAATGTCGTCCTTGGCGAGCAGTGCACGAAAGGCGCGCAGCACGATGTCCTGCGACAGATCCTCGGCGTCCTGCACGCTTTTGCATCGCTTGAGCGCAAAGCCGAAGATCGGCTTGAGGTATTCCTCTATGATATTTTCGGCGTCTTGTCTTCTCACTTGCTTGTACCTCGTATGAAAGCTTTCAACCATACAGACACGGGAATTGAAAAAGGTTGGGAAATTTTGCGTTTTTTTATGGCTTCGTCACAACGAAAGGAGATTTTTGAACATTTTTGCGACACGCTTGCGTGTCATTCTGAGCGAAGTCCCGCCCGGACCCCACCTACGCTTCGCTTGGTACTGCTTCGCAGTTCGACTCCACGCGCCGGCGGCGCGTTTCGCTCAGGGTGACCCGTTTCGCCTGCGGCGAAGCGGGTCGGCGGGACGAAGTCGAAATCCGACCAAAAGGAGGATCAAACGCGACTTGTCGCGTTTGGAATCTCGCAAAAATGTGCTGCATGGTAGGTAGAGGGCGTCATTTGCCAAACTTAAGACTTTTCGCCTCGCCAGATGCAAGCTCGACGCGGATGACCTCACCGTCCATGCGCAGCTCGACCACCGTGTCGCGCTCGGCGCGCAGCGTGCAGCTTGTCAGGCGACCATTTTGCCATGCGGCATCCACCGTGATACCGCCACGGGCGCGCAGACCGTAAAAGCTGCCGTTTTGGTAGGCGGGTGCGGTGGGCAGGGCGGGGAGCAGATCGACCGTGTCGGTATGGCTTTGCAAAAGCATCTCTGCCATGGCAGCTGCCGCGCCGAAATTGCCGTCAATCTGGAAGGGCGGGTGAGTATCAAACAGATTGTCCAGCGTGGAGTTTTTGAACAGCTTGGCGATCATATCCGCAGCGTCGTCGCCCTGATACAGACGGGCGTAGAGATTGATCAGCCAGGCGCACGACCAGCCGGTGTGTCCGCCGCCGTGGGACAGACGCTCTCTCAGCGTGACGCGCAGCGCGTCCATCAGCTCGGGTGTCTCGCGGTTGATCTCCCAGCCGGGATAGAGGGGAAAGGCGTGGGAAATGTGGCGGTGTCCGGGCTCGGGCTCGTCGTAATCCGTCTGCCACTCCATCAGCTGTCCACGCGCGCCGATCTTGTAACCGGGCATTTTGGACAGCGCTGCAGCTGCTTCGCCACGCTGTGCCGCATCCATGCCGAGCACGTCCTCGCACGCGATATACATCTGCAAAAGGCCGCGCACGATGGCGATATCCATGGTGGGCGAGAGACACAGGTGCGCGGCGGTGCGCTTGCCGTCCTCGGTGACAAAATAAGTATTTTCGGGCGAGGTGGAGGGACCGGTGGTCAGCGTTCCGCTCTCATCCTCGACCATGAAATCCAGGAAAAAGCGAGTGCATTCGCGGATGTAGGGGTAGGCAATGCGGCGCAGAAAATCCGCGTCGGGTGAGAACAGATAATGCTCCCACAGGGCGTAGCACAGCCAAGCGCCGCCCAGCTGCCATAGTCCCCAGAGACCGTCGGCAGGCGCGACAAAGCCGTAGATATCGCTCAGATGATGCACCACCGTGCCACGACAGCGGTAAAAGTCACGGGCGACGGCCTGACCCGGCGCGAGCAGATAGTCATTCATATAGTTGAACAGCGGCAGCGCACATTCGGGTAGGTTAGCCACCTCGGCGTGCCAGTAGTTCATTTGCAGATTGACATTGGTGTGATAATCCGAGCCCCACGGCGCGTGGATGTCACCGCACCAGACACCCTGCAGATTGGCAGGGAGCGAGTCGCCGCGACTGCCGGACAGCAAAAGGTAGCGACCGAATTGGAAATACAGGTTGATCAGCCCGGGGTCGTCGTGCCCTTCTCGTACGCGCTGCAACCGTGCGGGGATGGGAAGGGCGTCTGTCGCCGGTTCGCTATGGTAGCAGATGGCAGCGCGGCGCATGATTGGCGAGAAATCCGCGACGTGCTCGGACAGAAGCGCGTCAAAGTCAGCCGCGTCCGGTGTGACGGGGATGTCGTCAGTGGCGGCGGAGATCAGAATGCAGACGCTGTCCGCGGATGCCACGCTCACCGTTTCGCCCTCGGTCGTCAGCGTGCCACCCCGGATGACAAAGCGCAGCTTGACCGTAAAGGCATGCTTGCCGCAGGCCGTCCTGCCCTGCACAGTCATGGTGTCGCCCTCGGTTGCCACGGCGATTTCGCTTTTTCGCTCGTAGTGCGCGCGCAGCGAGATGGCAGCGGGCTGATCGGCCGACAGCCGATAAACGACCGACTGCTGCGGATAGGAGGCAAAGGCGGTACGGGTATAGTGTACCTCGCCACGGGCATAGGCGACAGTTGCCACACCGTCGGTCAGATCAAGGTCGCGGCGGTAATCGGTCGCCGGCACCTCTCCCTCATCCTGCAGCACAAGGTGCAGCTCGCCTGCCGTTTCGTACGAGCCGACACCGCCAAAATAAGGCGCGAGCAGCTCACCGGCCAACTGATCGGCGTTTTTACCGTCAGCCAAGGCTTGACGGACGGTATCCAGACGGGCGCGAAAGTCGGCAGGGTCGCTGGAATTGGTGCGCTCTGCCCAAATTTTTTCCTCGTTGAGTTGAATGATCTCGTGCCCGATGCCGCCGTACAGCATGGCGCCCAGCTTACCGCAGCCGAGCGGTGTGGCGTTTTCCCAGGTGCTTGCCTCGTTGTCAAGATGAAGAATGGCGTGTTTCATGGCGTGTCTCCTTTTTACTTGATGGCATCAGTATAACACAAAGCGCGCGCAAAAGCAAGAGCGTTTGAAAAGATGGCAAAAAATGTGCAAAAAAGCTTGAGAAAGCAGCGGAATTTCTTGACATTGAGACTCGGTTATGATATAATTACCAGGTATAGTTATGTGCTCCGTCTGGAGAGAGGCAGGTAAAAATATGAAAGATACGTTATACTATTTAGCCGTCGATATCGGCGCGTCCAGCGGACGCCACGTGCTCGGCTGGATCAAGGATGGCGTGCTGCAGCTTGAAGAGGTTTACCGCTTTCCCAACGGCGTTGTCCGCGACGGCGGAACGCTTTGCTGGGATGTGGAAAATCTCAAGAAGCACGTCATCGCCGGCATTGCCAAGTGCCGAGAGATCGGCAAGATCCCGACCTACATGGGTATTGACACCTGGGGCGTGGATTTTGTGCTTTTGGACGAGGCGGACGAGATCATCGGCAAGACGGTCGCCTACCGCGACAGTCGCACGCAGGGAATGGACGAGAAGGTGTCTGCATACATCTCGGAGGCTGATTTGTACGGCCGCACCGGCATTCAGAAGAACAGCTTCAACACCATTTATCAGCTGATGGCGATCAAGGAAAGTACGCCGGATGATCTGGCACGCGCCAAGACGCTTTTGATGATGCCCGACTATCTCAATTTTGTATTGACAGGCAAAAAGGCGGTGGAGTACACCGACGCATCGACGACGGGTCTTCTGGACGTGAGCAGCGGCGACTGGGATCGCGAGCTGCTTGAAATTCTTGGCTATCCCACGGATATCTTTATGCAGCCGACCATGCCGGGCACGGTGCTGGGAGGACTGCGTGCGGAGCTTGCGGCGTCTCTCGGCTTTGACGTGACGGTGGTTCTGCCTGCGTCGCACGACACCGGCTCGGCGGTACTGGCGCTGCCGGTGGTTGGTGAGGCGGACTCGCTGGCTTACCTGAGCTCGGGCACCTGGTCGCTGATGGGTGTCGAGCGGATGGAGCCCGACACGAGCGCGCGCTCTCATGCGGCGAACTTCACTCACGAGGGTGGTTATGACAAGAGATACCGCTATTTGAAAAATATTATGGGTCTTTGGATGATCCAATCGGTCAAGAAGGAATGCAACGACGAGTACGATTTCCCGACGCTGTCGCGCATGGCGCGAGAGGTGGGAGAGGTAGCGTGGCGCGTCAACGTCAATGATGACGCCTTCCTGGCACCCGACAGCATGATCGATGCCGTCAAGGCGGCGGTGGGCAAGGATCTGACGCTTCCCGAGGTTTTGGCTGTGATCTATCTGAGCCTTGCCGAGACCTACCGTAACACGCTGGATGAGCTGGAGCGCTGCACCGGCAAGAAGATCGACACGCTGTACATCATCGGCGGCGGCAGCCGCGACACCTATCTCAACGAGCTGACCGCGCGCATCAGCGGCAGAACGGTTTGCACCGGTCTGGTTGAGGCGACCTCTACCGGCAACATTCTCTGCCAGATGCTCGGCAGCGGCATGCTGTCCTGTCTGCAGGAGGCACGCGAGCTGTGCGCCAAGTCGTTTGCGGTAGCGAAGGTGTGATAGATTTGTGGGGCGCTGCGTGCCTCCGGCGGCTTAAGAACCTTTTTGAAAAAAGGTTCTTAAGAATCTCCAAAAACCTTTTGGAAATTTTTTATGGCCGAACTTGTTGCGGTTCTGTTCTGAATGAGCGGAGTATGAACCCATGTGGGGCCCCTTCCCCACAAGAAAGAGAACAATTTTCAAACCCTTGATAAAGATATAAAGTT
>JAFTSR010000149.1 GCA_017467225.1 Clostridia bacterium
CACCATTGGCGCTCCAGCCGCTTGCATCCTCACAGTCGTCCAGGAAAAAGGGCTTTTCGGATTTTATATCATTGTTAACCACCTTGTTCACCGCTGCCGCCGGCAATACGCATGCACACATTGTCAGAAAAGCAAGCGCGATACAGATCCATTTTTTCATCATAAGCGAGACTCCGTTTCTCCGCCGCACGGGCGGGGTAAATCAAGAATATTCCTCAATAGTTTACCAAATTTTTTCCCAAATGTCAAGATAGCGCTTGAAATTTCGACATACTATACAAATTTCCTTTTGATTTTTGTGAAAAATACACAGAGCCGCTTTTTCTGTCGAGGCTCCGTGCAAATTTTCTTTGTTTTTTTGGGCGCGGCTCTTTCTTTTTTTGCAAAAATATGATATACTTATTCTATCAATCCCGAAAGGATCTCTCTTTATGAATCAACAACTTGCCGATGCCATCCGCGCGCTGCCGCCCTTTTTGCAAAAGCCGCTGCTTCTGGGCTGGCTTTGCCTGGCGCTGTCTGCCCTGGCCTATTGGTATTTTATCCGTCCGGCGCTGTGGAGCTATATCCGCGCGCATGCCTCCAAAAAAATCATTGCGTCCTACCTTCCCAAGCGCCGCTCTCGTATCTTTTTTTCAGGCATCCGCAAAAAAGCACACCTGGAGCGCTGCGGCTGGTACACCGTCAATCTCTATCTGCTTCCCTCGCTGCTCGGTGTGGCACTCTTGCATCTGGTCATGACGGTGCTTTGGCTGTGCGGCGTTTCCCTGCCATCCGGCGCAGAAACGGCGCACCTGGCGCTTTTGTCGCTGCTGTTCTTTGCCATCGCCGTGCTTTCGCTGATCAGCCAGCCCGCTGCAACCAAAGAGCGGCGCACGCGTTGGGGCTTTCGCCCTTTTGGTAACACGCTGCACGCCGCTCTATGGGAAATTATTATTGTTATTCTTCTGTTTTTGTGGTTCTACGTTGCTTATTTTCTGGCGTTACTGTGAGTCACTCACGCGCAGCACCACCTTACCTACGTTCTCGGAGCGGTACAGGATATCCTGTGCCGCTTCTGCTTGTTGTATGGGAAGGATCGCATGGATGGTCGGCATCAACATTCCACGCTCGATCAGCGGATACACGTCGCGTACGATGCGGGAGAGCAGCTCCGCTTTGAAATCGGGCGTACGGGAGCGCAGCGTGCTGCCGATGATACGGATATTTTTGACGTAGATATTTTTGAGATCGATAGCGCTCATCTGTCCACCCAGCGCTGCAATCATAATCCAACGGGCGCCCCGATTGAGAGACGGCAAGCACGCGCCCATCTCTGCGCCACCAACTCAATCAATGTCAACGTCTACGCCCTGCCCTGCCGAAAGCTCTCGCCACATTACGGCGGCAAGTGATTCCTTTTTGGTGTTGATCACCACGTCCGCTCCCCAAGCAGTCACTGCCTCGGCCTTGACATCGCTGCGCACCGTTGCAACCACGCGCAGTCCGAACGCCTTGGCCATGGGGATCAGCACGCTGCCAAGACCCGACGCGCCGGCCGTTACCAAAAGCGTGTCGCCCGTTTTCGCACCGCCCTCGATAAATAAATTGAGATACGCTGTAGCAAACGCCTCGGGAATGGCGGCTGCCTGCTCCATGGAAAATCCGGTCGGCACGGGCATCAGCATATCATAGCGCACCGCCACATACTCCGCATAGCCACCGCCGCCAAGAAGCGCGCACACAGCGTCTCCCACGCCATAAAGACATTGCTTCTCAGCCAAATTTCCCATAGCAACAATCACCCCGGAGATTTCCAGTCCCATCCATGCGGGCGCACCGGGAGGCGGCGGATAGTTACCCTCACGCTGCATCAGATCGGCACGGTTGAGCGCTGCCGCATGTATTTTGATCAGAACCTCGTCCTCGCCAAGCACGGGATCGGGCACGGTCTCCCAAGTGAGGCTCTGATCGGAATTTACCAATATTGCTTTCATACCAGCCCCTCCATCTCTTCGCCAACGCCGCAAGCCTTCATAACTGTGCGGAACAGCGCGAGCTCATAATCGTAGGTGTAAGGATTCTCGGCCTCACCGCGCACGTAGGAAACGAAGGCGCGGAGCATTCCCTCATAGCGGTCAAAGGGCTCGCTCTCCAGCACCTCCTTCTTATCCGCACGGGCAAGCGCAGCCTGCGCCTTGAGCAAAAGTCCCACCCCGGATGGATTGGGAGCTCCCATCTCGATGGGCTTGATCTCAAGCGTAGCGTCAGAGCCGCAGATCACCAGCTGACGGCGATCATAGCCGCGATGCTCGGCGCAGCTTGTCTTGACAAAAGACACGCCATTTTTATATTTGAGCACGGCAAATCCGTAGTTCTCATTGTTCAGACCGTACTGTCCTGTCGAGCAATTAAATGGAATGACCTCATCGGGCTCACCGCCCATGAATTGCATGACCATATCCACGTCGTGGCAGCCAAGATAGTACATCATGCCACCCCGGTGCTTGCCGATCCAGGATGCCATATCCTCACCGTAGCACAGGCTCATATGCGCCTCAACCGCATAGATCTCGCCAAGCTCACCTGCCCTTTTCATTTCCATCGCCTTTTTCACCATGGCGTTGTAGCGATACATATATCCCATATGGAACACCAGATTTTTGGCGCGACAGGTCTCGACCAACCGTGCAAAGGAGGCGTAGCCGTGGGTGCCGGGCTTGTCCATCTGAATGTGCACGCCTTTATCTGCAAACATCTGCGCGTATGCCGTTGCCCGCTCCTCCTCAACTTCAATGACAACGGCATCAAGATCGTCCATGCCAAGCAGCTGCCCGACGGTGTACCTTTTCATGCGCTTTTCATACCCTGCACGTATATTTTTGTGCTCCGGATGGCAATAATCCGGGCTCGGCTCCGCATAGCCGATAAAATCGATCACGTCTCCCATACGAAGGAGCGTATCTGCCGTACCGAGCGAGTGAGGATGTCCAAGACCAATTTGCGCAACACGAATTTTTCTCATGACAGCCTCCTCCAATCAAACTGCACGACGGTCGGGAAATTCTTGTCCTTGATCAGTCGGTCGTAGACCTCGGTACAGTCGGCCGGACTGTGCGTTTCCAGGATCATGCCACCAAGGTCCAGCCGTCCCATGGCACAAAGACGCAGCGCCGCCGCGATATCATCGCGGTGAGTGAAATAACCCGGGTGCGACTCCTCTTCCGGACGCGCCGCCGTATGCGCACCGATCATGGTAATGCCGGGACAGTGCACCTTTTGATAATAGTCGATGTTGAAATCCGCAAATCGGGTACAGCCGAGCAATGCGACGCGGCCAAAACGACGCATGCAGTCCAGTGCGCCGTCCAGCCCCGCTCCCACGCCCGTAACCTCGATGGCGACGCTGGCACCGCCGCATGTGACTGCCTTGACCTTTTTGGCAAAGTTCTCCTCATACGGGGAGAAGGCGTAGTCCGCGCCGTAAGTCAGCGCCTGCTGCCGCCGCTCCTCTACGGGGTCCACCGCGACGATGGGACACGCACCGGCAAGCCTTGCCAGCTTGACAGCAAGCTGACCGAGCAGTCCCAATCCCATAACCAGCACGCTCTCGCCCATCTCCAGCCTCGTTTTACGGATAGCAGCCATCGGGAAGGTCGAAATAAAAGACAGAGCCGCCTCGGGCATGGTAATACGCTCATCGTCAATGCGTACGACCTGCTTCTCGGGCAGAACGTTATATTGCTCGTGTTTGCTCCAGTACATCACGACACGATCGCCGACGCGTACCGAGGTGACGTCCTTGCCCACCGCCTCGACCACGCCTGCGCTGGAATATCCCAACGCATACGGGAAGGTAACCTTGGACACACGGGTGGCGGAGCAGCCGAGTCCGTCGGTGATATTGGCTCGCTCGGTGCCGCAGCTCAGCGTGGAAAACTCCGTCCGCACACGAACGTCTCCCGATCCCAGCGGCTTTTCGGGCACGTCGGTCAGCTCTGCGTGATTGACTTTGGTAAATGTGATCTGTTTCATAGGCTTTCCCCCTTTTGAAATTCTGCTATCAGTATACCGCAAAGGGCAATAAAAAGCAATATCAAAAACGATGCTGTTTTACCTTTTTTGATATTTTTTCAAAAATCCGCTTGCTTTTTGTTGCATTATATGATACAATCACAAAAAAACGGAGGTGACTATGAACAAGGAACATCTGATCGTAACGGAGCTGGTCAGCATGATGACCGTGCACTCCGCCAAGGGGCGGCAGGAGGAAATGCACTGCCGCAAATATTACGGTTTGTCCTTCTGCATCGACGGACAGATCACCTACACGCACGGCGGCGTGGATTACGTTTCTCACCCGGGGTGTGCCATTCTTTTGCCGCAGGGTCAAGGCTACACCATCCGCGGCGATGTGGCAGGGCGCTTTCCGCTGATCAATTTCCGCTGTGCAAGCACGCTGTGCACCGCGCCTGTCGTCATTCCCATCGAAAGCAACGCGCCCTATCTTGCGCTGTACGAGCGGCTGCGTGCGCTGCGGCTGATGGGAGGTCAGGAGCTGCAGATGATGAGCCTTTTTTACGAGCTTTTACATCGACTGCTTACGCCACCGTCCTCCGCCCTGCTCTCTTCCGCGCTTGCCTATATCGAGCAAAATTTTTCCGATCCTCACCTGACCAACGCCACGCTGGCTGCTATGTGCAATATCAGCGAGGTTTATTTCCGCAAGTTGTTTACCCGTCAATATCACACCTCCCCCCGACAATGGCTGCTGGATTTTCGCATTGGCAAGGCCAAGCAGCTGCTGCGCGAGGGAAACGTCAAGATATCCGCCGTGGCGCAGACGTGCGGCTTTTCCGGCGTCTATCATTTCTGCCGCGCCTTCCGGACGCGCTGCGGCATGACACCCAGCGAGTACATGCTGCGCAACAAGGAGACGGGTGGGTAAATGCCGGGCGCGCCACAAAGGATTTTACAAAAAAACAACATGAATTTTGTGCAATCTCTTGACAAAGAAGGTCAGGTATGGTAAGATAAACCAACCCCATCTGATGGGAAATCATCGACATAAGGAGAACACGCTATGACGACTGATACAAGAAAATACTGTATCATCTCGCACACCCACTGGGACAGAGAGTGGTACATTCCGCTGGAGAATTTCCGCATGAGACTGGTTGATCTGATGGACAACCTGATTGAAATTCTGGACAACGATCCCGAATATCGCTTCCATCTGGACGCACAAACCATCGTGCTGGACGACTATCTGGAAATCCGCCCGACCCGCCGCGAAAAGCTCATGGGCTACGTCAAGGCAGGCAAGCTTTTGGTCGGTCCTTGGTACGTACAGAACGACTTCCACCTGACCTCGGGCGAGGCAACTGTGCGCAATCTCTTGATCGGCACTAAGATCGCCAACGATTTCGGCAAATGTATGCAGGTCGGCTATGCAGCTGACCAGTTCGGTCTTTGCTCGCAGCTGCCGCAGATCCTGGCGCGCTACGGTCTTGATAACTGCATTTTCGGTCGCGGCTTTGCCCGTGGCGAGTCACAGTTCTACTGGGCAAGCGAGGACGGCTCCAAGATTCTTTGCGAGCACATGTTTGCATGGTACAACAATGCACAGCGCTTTGCCAACAACGGTGAGGCTGCGCTGGCGCTTGCACGCATGAGAGGTGAGATGTGCGCCGCACGCGGCAAGACCCACAACTATCTGATGATGAACGGCGTTGACCACCTGGAGGCACAGGAGGATCTGACCGAGGTCATTGCCAAGGTACAGCCGATTTTGGCTGAGGATGAGGCCTTCTTCCAGGACACCATGCCCGAGTACATCGAGCGTGTCAAGGCGGAGATCGCCGAGAAGAACCTCGAGCTGACCACCTACACGGGTGAGTTCCGCGACCTGGGTGCTGCCAACGTGCTGACCGGCACGCTTGCATCCCGCGTGTATCTCAAGCAGCAGAACGCCTACTGTCAAGCGCTGCTGGAAAAGAAATTCGAGCCGCTCTACGCTGCCAACACTGCCTTTGGTCTGAAGGACTTCCCGCAGGAATACGGCACCTACATGTGGAAGGTGCTGATTCAGAACCATCCGCACGACTCCATCTGCGGCTGCTCGGTGGATGCCGTTCACGAGCACATGATGGATCGCTTTATCCGCGTCCGTGAGAACGCGGACGATCTGGTGAACAGCGGCACGGAGCTGTGGCTCAATCACGTCGACCGCACGGGTCTGAATGACCGCCAGTACTTTGTTCTTTGCGTCAACAGCACGCAGAGGACCTACAGCGGCGTGCTGGAGGCTGTCGTCGA
Source organism: Clostridia bacterium (assembly GCA_017467225.1). The sequence goes on from JAFTSR010000149.1 coordinate 6,298, forward strand.
GCTGCCTGCCGATGAGGATATCGGCTCCTTCGTGCTGACTGATCCCAAGGGTGCTGTCGTTCCCTTTGAGGTTGCCTCGGTCAAGCCCGGCATGGAAAAGCGCATTCTCTCGCCCATCAACCTGCCCGGCGGTAAGACGGTCAACGTTTACACCATCCGCTTCCGTCAGAGCAAGCTGCCCGGCATGACGCACAGAGCCCTTTTGCTGACGCCCGTCGAGGGTGCGCTGCCTGTGACCGTTGAGCGCAAGAAGGCGCCCAACCGCATGGAGAACGAATTCCTGAAGGTTTCCATCAACAAAAACGGTACCATCGATCTGACCAACAAGAAGACCGGCATCACCTACAGCGGTTTGCTGCTGATGGAGGACAATGTCGATCTGGGCACCTCCTACAATTATTATGAAAACGACGGTACGCCCATCATCACCTCCGAGAACGTTCGCGCCAAGATCGTCAAGACGGTTGACAGCACGCTGCGTCAGGAGCGCGTTATCTCCTACAGCCTCAAGATCGACCGTGAGCACGGTGTCGGCAAGGTTGACGTACAGATCACGCTGACGCTGGACAAGGGCAATGACACGCTCGGCATTGCCATCAGGCTGAACAACGCTTGCATGCGCCACCGTCTGCGCCTCCTGCTGCCTACCGGTATTGCTACCGATATCAACTATGCAGGTCAGCCCTACGACGTCATCACCCGTACCAAGGTCAGCAAGTTCAACGATGACAAGACCCACCCGAACACCGACTTTGTCGGCATCGACGCGCCCGACGGACAGAACGGCTTCGCTGTGTTCCAGGAGGGTCTGTACGAGTACGAGCACATGGACGGCAAGGATGACGGCACGCTGGCCATCACGCTGCTCCTGGCGGTTCACCGCATCACCGGCGGCTTTGAGGGTGAGAAGACCATGGCACAGGAATGGGTCACGCCCGGCGGCGAGTGCCTGGGTGAGCAAAATTATCGCCTGGCGCTGTATCCCTACGCCGGCAACCATGAGGACGCAGCCGTAGCTCTGACCGCACAGCAGTTCATGATGCCTCCCTACACCGCCATCCAGGGTGTTGACCGCAACAAGTTCATCGGCGGCAGACCCTTCGTACAGGGACCCGGCATGCCTGACATCTTCTACCGTCCGATGCCTCGCGCAGAAATCGTGGTCGGTCGCGAGGAGAAGCTCTTCAGCGTCACCGACGAGAGCGTCAAGAGCGCGATGATCGTCGCTGCCACCAAGGGTGCCGAGAACATGGACGGCACACTGATCGTCCGTCTGTACAACTCGACCTCCAAGGCCGTGGACTTCAAGGTCAAGTTCGGTCACAAGGTAGAGTGGGTCAAGACCACCTCGCTTGCCGAGACGGATATCGCGCCGCTCAAGGTCACGGGTGGTAACACCGTCGCCTATAGCGCCAAGCCCAAGGAGATCGTCACGCTGCGCGTGAAAATGAAATAAAGCCACGGGGCTGTGCGCCCCACCCCCCACCAAGGGGTACTTTTGAAAAAGTACCCCTTGGATCCCCGAAAACTTTATACCACAAAAAACTGCGCATGACCGTACGATCATGCGCAGCGCTTTTTTATTGGATCAAATTCCAACCTCGTCGGCATCCACCTCGGGATAATCCTGATAGCCCTCGGGCGGTGTTACGGTGACCGGCTCGCCGGGATTTTCAATCTCGATCTCCGCTTCAACCTCCGCTGACACCGTAACCTCCAGGCCTGCCATCGACATGGTCATTTCCATGTCGAACTCCATATTGTATTCGGCGACATAGCCATCCTCGCTGACGGTGATCTCCACCTCGGCGTCCGATATGGCACAATCGGAAACAGTCGCGCCCTCGGCAGCGCTTTCCTGCACCTGCGTAATCAGATCCGCATACAGCGTCTGAAGCATATCTTGGGGCACGCTGACCTTGACCGTTTTGGTACCGTTGGCATTTTCGGTGGCTACAACCTCGGCAAGCAGCTCCTCAGGCAGAGACTTGAGCATATTGTTGACGTCGCTCATGCCGTCATAATCGTCCATCTCGGCGATCTTGACCTTATATTTCTCATCCATCACGGACATATACAGGTATTCGCCCTCCGTGTAGGTGCTGGTGGTCACACCCATGCCCATGACCGACATGGTGACATCCGACAGAATGACAGGCGACTCACCCTGCAGACCTGTCGCCTTGATGTCCGCGGTGATCGGAACGTTGACCGACGTGCCAAGGCCGCCAAGCTCCATGTCCATATTCATTTTCATGGTCGCGTGCATGCTGTCCAGCGCCGTGGTATTCGCAATTGCCTCGTTGACGATTTCATAGGTTGTCGGCTGGCCGCAAGCGGTCAATGCCGCGCAAAGCAGCAGTATCGCCGTCGCCAGCGCCAAAAGTTTCATTGTCTTTTTCATAGTAGTGTCTCCTTTTCAAAAAATTCAAGTAAGATATCCGATGCTGCGGAAATAATCGGCAAACCTTGCCCTTTGACGGTCGATGACACGGTCGGAATGCAGATACGCGACAAACGCCTGCTCGCTCACCCAGGCAAACTCCACCGTCTCGCCCTCCTGTAGAACGATGCTGTCTTTATCGCAATCGGTCAGCGCCAGATAGGAGAAAAACAGCGCTTTTTCACCATCGTCACGGCTCTGCGCCACAAGCGTCAGGGCGGCATCGGTAATTCCCGTTTCCTCCCTCAGCTCGCGCCGCATGCAATCAAGCGCATCCTCGCCGCACAGCGCCGAGCCGCCTGCCGTGGCCTCAAGGTACCCGGGATAGGCCTTTTTTCTCTCGTCCCGTCGCATCAAAAGATAGTCACCGTCCGCATGGCGCACCAGCGCCTCGCAGACCATGTGATAGCACCCCTTGGGGATGGGCTCACCGCGTACCAGCGTCTGTCCGGTGCTCTTCCCTTGCGCATCATACGCATCCCACAGCTCCATGGTTATTTTCCCGCCACGCTGACGTTTTTGATCCAAAGATCGGGCGCTGCCATGACGGTAAAGCCGCCCGGGAAGCCGTAGTCGATCTTGTTACCTACACCGGCAATTTCCTTGATCATTTCAAAGAAGTTACCTGCAATGGTAAAGCTCTTGATCGGCTCAGCGCGCTTTCCGTCGCGAATGCGGAAGCCGGCGCTCTCGATGGAGAAGTCGCCCGAAACCGCGCTGGCACCGGCGTGCAAACCCTTGAGCTCGGTGATCATGATACCGTCACCGATCTTGGCCATCATATCCTCGCGGCTGAGCTCTCCCGCCTCGATACGGAAGCAGTAGGGGGAGATGGAAACAGGCGAGGTATAGCTGCCACGCTGACCGTTGCCCGTCGAGGGTACGCCATCCTTTTTGGCGGTCGCCAGGTCGTACAAATACTGCTGGAGCACGCCGTCCTTGATCATGGGCTTGGCAAAGGTCGCCACACCCTCACCGTCAAACGAGGTCTGCACGGGACAGTTGGGGTCGCGCGGATCGTCGGTAATGCTCAGGCAATCCGAGGCAATCTTCTCACCGATCTTGCCCTTAAGCAGATAAAGTCACATCTGCACCTGCTTTGCCGAGAAAGCAGACGCAAAGACACCCAAAAGTGCGCGCACCTGCTGCGCACACAAAATGCAATCGTAGCGTCCCGACTCCACCACCGTCGCACCAAGGCGCGCCTTGGCGTCCTTGACCACCTCGGCAGGGATGGCTGCAAAATCCTCATACGTCGCGCCGGGAACGATCTTGCCGTCCATCTCGGCGTTTTCCTCGTCCGCCTTAACCACGGCATACACGCCTGCGCCTGCGATACCCACGCGGTTGTGCAGCGAAAGTCCCTTGGAATTATAGAGATCGATCTCGCTCTCATATCCCATGGCCATGCTCTGCGTGCCGTCGCTGACCATCGCATCCTCGGCATAGGTTGCCTTCTGCAGCTCCAGCGCCCAGTTCTTGAGCTCGGCCGCCTCGGGCAGGGTGAATGCCTTGGTTTTGATCTCCTCATAATGCGCGGAGCCGCCGTAGATCTCGGCTACCTCGTCGCTTTCAATGCAGCGCGCATTTTCGGCAGCACGGGTGACCAATGCAGACAGTGCTTCCTCCGTCATCAGCTCACCCGAAGCGTAGCCCATCTTACCGTCAAGGACGCAGCGGAAGCTGACGCCGCCCGACACACCGTAGGAAAAGGCGCTGATCTCGTCCTTGAGCGTCTCAGTGCTCAGACTGCAATCGCTCATGGCGTAGATTTCATATTCTTCAATGCCCTCGCGCGCAGCGGCGGCCACCAGAATTTCTTTGATCTGTTCAAATTTCATGCTAACTCACCTCCGTCAGCTTCTGCCGCCCACAGTAATGGACGACACACGAATGAGCGGCTGACCCACGTCGGTGGGAATGCTGCCGCTGGACGAGCCGCACATACCCTGCGCACGGTCCAGGTTCTGTCCGACCATATCGATGTCCTGGAGAATCTGCGAACCTGTGCCGATCAGCGATGCGCCGCGCACCGCCTCGCAAATCTTACCGTTGCGGACGATATAGCCCTCATTGACCGAAAAGTTGAATGCACCCGTCAGGGGATTGACCGAGCCGCCGCCCATGCTCTTGGCGTACAGGCCGTACTCAATCGAGGCAATGATATCCTCATTCTTATCAGGACCGTTATCGATATAGGTGTTGGTCATGCGAGAAGTCGGCTCGTAGGCGTAGTTCTGGCGGCGGCTGTTGCCGGTCATGGGCATACCCATGCGGCGGGAGCCCAGACGGTCCACCATATAATTTTTGAGCACGCCGTTCTCAATCAGCACGTTACGCTGCGTGGCATTGCCCTCGTCGTCGATATTGACAGAGCCCCACGCGCCGGGGATCGTACCGTCGTCAATGGCAGTCACCTTCTCGTTGGCCACCTTCTGACCCAGCTTGCCGCACATCTGCGACGCACCGATGGCCACGCTGGTCGCCTCCAGAGAATGTCCGCAGGCCTCGTGGAAAATGACACCGCCAAAGCCGTTTTCGATGGCGACCGTCATCTTACCGGCGGGACAGTAGTCCGCGCGCAGATTGACCATCGCTTGTGCTGCCGCACGGCGACCGACCTCTGCGGGGTCAACTGTCTCAAACAGCTCCATACCGACACCGCCACCGGGAGATGCCGAGCCCATCTGGTTCTCACCGCGATCGGATGCCGTCGCGCTGATCGCAATGCGTGTGCGGATATGTCTGTCCTGCGTGTAAAGTCCCTCGCTGTTGGCGATCAGAATGGTGTGGTCGCAATCCATCAGATTGCCGATGACCTGGCTGATCTTATCATCATAATTGTCCGCCGCGGTGCAGGCTGCGCGGAGAATATCAATCTTCTGCGCGGTTGCCACCGACGAGGGAATGATCTTAACGGGATGAATGTTAGGGAACATACGCTCAGTCAGTACGATTTGCCGTTCTTCCCTTCCTTCGCCCATCGCCTGTGCGACGGCACGCGCGCACTGCAAAAGACCGGCCTCACTCATATCGCTGGTCGACGCGTAGACGGTGCGTGTACCCAAAAATGCGCGGATGCCTGCGCCAGATACCGTGTTGCTTCCGATCTGATCGATCTTGCGATCCAGCAATCTCACGCTGTTGTTTTGCGTGTTTTCCGCATACAGCTCGGCAAAATCCGCGCCCGTGGACATGGCTACGGCCAAAAGGCGCTCCAGTTGTTTTCTTTCGATTATCACAGTTACTCCTCCCACCCGTTGATTTTTTCAACCAACGGTTTTATTTCATATAAAGTTTTGCATGCGTAATCCGCCAAGGACAGAATTTCCTCGTCCGGTGGGATCAGATCCGGCACCATAACCGTCACCATGCCTGCCGCGTGCAGCGCGCGTACACCGTTGAAGGAATCCTCAACGCCCATGCATTCACCGGGATCGACACCGAGTAGCGCAGCCGCCTTCAAAAAAGTCTCCGGATCCGGCTTTCCCTTCTGCACCATATTTCCCATGACCACCGCATCAAAATACGCGGTCAAGCCTGCACGCTCCAGATTTTGCGGCACGCGAGGCGGATAGGTTGAGGTTCCCAGTGCGACAAGAACGCCCTTGGACTTGAGCCACCGCAACACCTCGAGTGCGCCCGGCTTGAGCTGCAGGCCGTCGCGCTCGATAGCCGCCTCATACAGCGCATTGCGCAGGCGTGTGTATTCGTCATAATCCACGACGTCGGCATACGTTGTCTCGAAATGGCGGCGTGTATCTGCACCGTTGCATCCCGTGCAAGCGGCAAGAGCCGCCTCCACCTGCGTGAAATTTATCTGCTTGGCGGCCTCGCGCCACGCCCATTGATACACCTTTTCGGTATCAAACAAGGTACCGTCCATGTCAAAAACAACTGCTTTGATCATTGTTTATCAACCTCTCGTACATTTTTACAACCGCAGGTTGCTTTTTTTATCAATCCTCGGAGCGTTCGCCGAGCTTGATGTGGTATTTCTGATAAAACTCCTCAAATCTTCCCTCGTCCAGCGCCTCACGGATGCGACGGGTCAGATTGTTGTAGAAATAGAGATTGTGCGTAACCGCCAGCTGCATGCCGACAGCCTCCTTGGCCTTGATCAGGTGACGCACGTAGGAGCGGCTGTAGTTGCGGCAAGCGGGGCAGCCACAGTCCTTATCGAAAGGGCGACCGTCCTCGGCATACTTCTCATTGCACAGATTCATCTTGCCATGCCAGGTGAAAATGTTACCGTGACGGGCGTTACGCGAGGGCATGACGCAGTCGAAGAAGTCCACGCCAAGATGCACCGCCTCCAAAATGTTGCAGGGCGTACCGACACCCATCAAGTATCGCGGCTTGTCTGTCGGCATATACGGCTCAACCGCGTCGATAATACGGTACATATCCTCAGTCTTCTCACCTACGGCAAGGCCACCGATGGCATAGCCCGGCAGATCCAGCTCGGCAATACGCTTCATGTGATCAATGCGCAGATCCTCGTAGGTCGAGCCCTGGTTGATGCCGAACAGCAGCTGGTGGGGATTGATGGTATCGGGCAAGGAATTCAGGCGTGCCATCTCTGCCTTACAGCGTTCCAGCCAGCGCGTCGTGCGGGCGCAGGACTCCTTGACGTAGTTGTATGGCGCAGGGTTTTCAATGCACTCGTCAAATGCCATGGCAATGGTAGACGCCAGATTGGACTGGATCTGCATGCTCTCCTCCGGCCCCATAAAAATCCGCTTACCGTCAATATGGGAGGCAAAGCGCACGCCCTCCTCGGTTATTTTACGCAAGGAGGACAGCGAGAATACCTGAAATCCGCCGCTGTCGGTCAGCACAGGACCATCCCAGTTCATAAACTTGCGGATGCCACCCATGTTATGAATCAGGCGGTCACCGGGGCGCAGATGCAGATGGTAGGTATTGGAAAGTTCCACCTGGCAGCCGATATTCTTCAGGTCCTCTGCGCTCAGCGCGCCCTTAATGGCACCCTGGGTACCGACATTCATAAACACCGGCGTTTGGACCGTGCCGTGGGCACAAGTAAATTCGCCACGCCGGGCCTTCCCTTCTGTTTTCTTTAACTCAAACATTACAATGCTCCTCTAAAAAGGTTTTAATGGCAGACTGATACATTTCGGTTTGCTTGTACATACCGTTGCCATGGTTGCAGCCGGGCAGGATCAGCACAGTAGCCTCCTCGGGATTGTTGAAGCGGACTTCCTCCAAAACATCCTCCATATTTTCCATGCTGCCAGCGGAAAGAAGCAGCGGGTAAAGACCATTCTTGCTGTTCTCAATCCGATCATAGGTAAAAGGATCCACCCCGAATTCCTTCTCAAAAAGGCGGTACATATGAGGATAGACCTAAAGACAGATCTTCTTAAATACATAGTGTTCA
>JAFTSR010000150.1 GCA_017467225.1 Clostridia bacterium
CAGACGCAGCATCGCCCGGACGCTGCGCGCATCCTCGAACCACACCTCATGCTCCCGTGCCACGCCGGCTGCATCCCGCATAAAATATCCGAACGTCGGCGCCTGTGCCACCTCGTCGTAATCAATATTGGCACCGCGATCACGCGCCAGTTCGACGGCCTGCACGTTGCCAAGCGAGCGCGCCTTGCTCTCTCCGGCAATGTAAGGAAGCGTCCAATCGTAGCCGTAATTGGGCACACCCAAAAGCAGCTTGGCGGGTGGAATTTCAGTCACCGCATAATCCACCACGCGCCGCACCTGATTGAGCGGCGATACCGCCATGGCAGGCCCGTAGGTGTATCCCCATTCGTAGGTCATCAGAAGTGCCGCATCAGCCGCTGCGCCAAGCTCTCCGTACGGATGTCCCTCGTACAGCACACCGACCTGATCGGCGCGCACCTTGGGCGCAAGCGCTACCCAAACGAAATATCCGAGCGGCGAGAGCTGATCATGCAGTCGCTGCACAAAGCGCACATACGCCTGCGCGTTCTCAGAACCGACATATTCAAAATCAACGTCCACACCGGCGTATCCTTTATTCTGCAGCGTGCTGATCAGCGAACGGAGCAACGCTTCCTGCATGGCTGTATCGTTCAGCAGTCTCGTCGCCTGCGCCGTTGAAAATTTCCCATCCGGATTGAGCGAGGACAGATGCAGCACCGGCAAAACGCCGTATTCACCTGCCAGACTGATCAGGTCCTCGTCGTCAATCGGTAAAAGCTCACCCTTCTCATCGTAGCCATACGTAAAAATAGTCAGATACGTCAGATACGGTAGCGTTTTTCTCAGCACGTCACGGTCAATATTGGGATATGTATAACCGTTAACACGCACCACGCCGCCCGTCGGCAGCGGCAGCTTGATTTTTAGCTCCTGCCCTACGCGAATATCGCTCTTGCCACCCAGCACCGGATTGTTCCGCCAAAGTGTATTGAGATTGACACCGTATCGCCTTGCAATACTTGAAAGCGTGTCTCCTTCTTGTACGGTATAGCTGATCTGCGGCTTAATAATAACCAATGTCTGCCCAGGTACCAAACGGGACGGATCGGACAGCATATTGTCGTCCTGTATGCTTTGGACGCTGACGCCATATCTGCCGGCAATATGATACAGCGTGTCTCCCTGCCTTACGGTATAGATTACCATAGTCTCTCTCCTTTTGAGGCTTCATCATCGAAGCGATATCAAGGGTAGTATATGCAAGAAGACGCATTTTTGCGCTTGAGCGCATAAAGCTATGATCACCGAAGCATACTGATAAATGAAGAATTGTTTAGCATCAAGCTATTGCAATATATAAATGAATGTGGTATAATAAAGCAACCGCACATGTTCAAAAGTAAAAAGGAAATGAGGTATACGCATGAGTATTGCACGTATTGCGCACTGCAAAGGACGAGAGATCCTGGATTCGCGCGGAAATCCCACCGTTGAGGCAACCGTCACGCTGGATGACGGCAGCGTCGGTATTGCCAGCGCGCCCAGCGGCGCGTCCACAGGCATCTATGAAGCACACGAAAAGCGCGACGGTGACAAAAAGCGCTACTTTGGCAAAGGAACGGCCAAGGCTGCCCTTGCCATCGAGGAGGAGATCCGTCCTGCCCTGCAAGGACTGCGCGCCGACGATCAAGCAGCGCTGGACGAGCATCTGTGCCGTCTGGACGGGACAAAGAACAAGGAACGCCTCGGCGCTAATGTCACCTTGGCCGTCTCCTTAGCAGCCGCCCGTGCCGCTGCGGCACACTATTCCCTGCCGCTGTACCGTTATCTCGGTGGCATCAATGCCTCGCGTCTGCCCGTCCCCATGATGAACATTCTCAACGGCGGCGCCCATGCATCCAACAACGTCGAGGTACAGGAGTTTATGATCGTTCCCGTGGGAGCTGAAAGCTTTGCCGAGGCGGTTCGTATGTGCAGCGAGGTCTATACCACCCTTGGTAAGCGGTTGCGCGCTACCGGCAACGCCACCACCGTGGGCGACGAGGGCGGATTTGCGCCCAATCTCACCTCCGACGAGCAGGCCATGCAGCTGATCTGCGACGCCATTCGTGACGCCGGCTATCAAACCGACGATATTCGCCTGGCGCTTGACGCCGCCGCCTCGGAATGGGCGCAAAGCGGAGAGAACGCTTCTCCCGACGCGCCGCCTGCCTGCTATCTTCGTCCCAAGAGTGGCGAGCGCATGGATCGTGAGCGTCTCGTTCGCTATTGGGAGGATCTGTTTGACCGCTATCCCCTGCTCTCCCTTGAGGACGGCCTGGACCAGCGCGATTTTGAAGGCTGGCGCGAGCTGACGCAAAGACTCGGCAAGCGCGGCATGCTGGTGGGCGACGATCTGTTCGTTACCAACAGTGAACGCCTGCAGCAGGGCATTCGACACGGCGCGGGAAATGCGATTTTGATCAAGCCCAATCAGATCGGCACCTTGAGCGAAACCATGGCAGTCATTCGCCTGGCAAAGGATGCGGGCTACGACTATCTCCTTTCCCACCGTTCCGGTGAGACCGAGGACACCTCGCTGGCGGATCTCTCGGTGGCACTCGGCGCAGCATGGATCAAAACCGGCGCACCCTGTCGCAGTGAGCGCACGGCAAAATATAACCGTCTGATGGCAATTGAAGCCGCATGCGGAAAAAGCGCGCGCTACGGCAAAACGTTTTTCCGTTGAGAAATAAGAAAATCAAATTATTCAAAAAAATTCGAACTTTTTTTCAAAAAAGGCTTGACAAATACGTGCTCTTGTGGTATAATATCAAAGTCGTCGGAACCAAGGCAACTTGGTGGTACGATGCTGATATAGCTCAGTTGGTAGAGCACGTCATTGGTAATGACGAGGTCATCAGTTCGAATCTGATTATCAGCTCCAAAAAGCCCGGGGTTCGCCTCGGGTTTTTTGTTATCTTCTCAAACTGCGAAAAGGGGTTGTTTCAAAAACAACCCCTTAATTTTTACCATTTTGCATCAACCTGATCGTTGAACTTTTCGATCTCGGTCATTGTTTGCTTTTCGATACCTGCCCACATGGAGGCGATATTTCTCTTGCTCTGTTCAACCAGCGTCAAGAAACCGCTGCTGCCATGCAAGGTGGAAGACAGCCAATACTGACCCGGATCGAAAGAACGAACACGGAAGATCAGCTCCAGCATTTCCTTGGACTGCGCGTCACGCGCGCTCTTACCAAGGATAATAGTATCGTAAAACAGCGGATAAACGTCGTAGTACGAAATGTAGTTCATGTGCTCAAGCACCGTGGACACGATCTCGGCATTGGTCACACACTCGGGAATACCCAAAACGCAATCGTGATGCGTCCAGACCAGGGTGGAATAGTCCTCCTGATAGTCGTCATACTTCGGAATCGGCAGAACGCCGTAGTCCGAGGTCATATCGCGCAGCGTGTTGACCGACTTGACCATATCGATGTAAAACAGTGCCTTATCAGACTTGAAGAAATTGAAGTCCTTATCCGGCAGCTTGGTACTGTCAACGTTGGTGCCGGTGTAGAATTCAGCATACATGATATCATCCAGCAGCGTCTGCCAGATATCGATCACCTCATCATCGATCGATATTTGCAAATAGCCCTCCCCGTCGATCATAGCCAGCTTGTTGTCCGTTCCTGCAAACATGTGGAACGGAATGGAGCGCTGGCTACCCGTCAGTCCGAACATGTCCTCTGCCGAGCTCTGCAGATCGTCACCGTCCAAATCCTCAGTCACCTGCTCGCTGTACTCAATCATGACATCCATGGTCCACTCACCGGCAGATGCCAGATCGTAGAGATCCTCAATGGAATATTGCGATGCTACCGTTTGGTTGTAGAACATCGCAGAGGTCGCGCCCTTGTCGCGTAGCAGCATCTCAGGCGCAGCGAAGAACAATGCCTTACCCGTGGTAAAGGACTGCACGCTGTCCTGATTCCACCACGGCATATCGGTGTGCAGATTGGAGAGCGTATTCATATCCTTCATCAGCCCCTCGTTGATCAGAGAAGCAATGTTGAGCGTGCGCAGCGTGATAACCTGATACGTTTCGTCACCGGCTTGCGAGGCCGAACGGAAGGCACTGAGGTAGGCAGGGCTTCCATCGATGCTCAGATATTCCTTGGTGATGACAACGTCGTACGTCTCCTCGATATAGCCGTTGCGGTCATAGATCGCGTTATGCAAGGGATCACCGTCCGCTGCGTCCACGTCGATCTCCTCCCAAGGCACCCAGCTCATGCCGGGCGTATGGCCGCCAACCGACCACTCCAAAAAGTTAACGGTGGTGCCGCCGTAGGTCTCGGAAGGAAGATAATCCAGCGGCAGACGAACCTCCTCTTCGGGCTGCTCGTCCGGGGTTTCCCCGTCTCCGCTCGGCTGTCCATCCGGCTCATCAGGCGTATTCGAAGGATGATCCGGGTCTACAGGCGCATCTGCACAGGCGGTCAAAGCCAAAAGTGTTACCATCAAAAAAGATAATAAGGCGCATAAAATCTTGAATTTTACACTATTTTTCATTTCCACTCTCCTTATTTTCGCATCGGCACAAGCTCCACCAGCACGCCGTAGTGGTCGGAAACGTAGCCACCGTAATCGTCGTTAATGATCTTGGCATAGAACGGCAAAAGCTCCTTGCTGTGGAAGCAATAGTCAATAATCTCGCCGTCATCGGTATACAGATGGCAGGAATGATCGACCGTAGACTCATCGAGCCAAGCGTTTCTCTGTCCGTCCAAAAGTCCTGATTTAATAACGGCCTTGTACGGCTCACTCTCGCGCAGCATGTTGAAATCACCCGTCATAACAACCGAATAGTGTCCAAGATCGTAAGCAAGCTGCTCGAAAAGCACCGCCAGCTGAGACGCGCGAACGGTATCTGTGGAGTGATCCAAGTGGGTGTTGCAGGCCAGAATTTGCTCCCCCGTTTTGTTGTCCTTGAGCAGCGCCCAGGTGCAGATACGGTTGCACAGCGCATCCTCAACCTTGCCAACCACCTCGGGGTTTTCCGGATTGAGCCAGAACGTGCCGCTGTCGATCATGGTAAAGCGATCGGTGCGGTACAGAATATAATTTGCCTCATCACCGGCGTGTCCCGAGCCGTCGCGGAACACACCAACCATGGTATATTCATCCGCAAGATGCTCTGTGAGATATTTTGTCCACAGCGGCGTTGCCTCCTGCGTGCCAATAATGTCAGGATCGTAATCCAAAACCAGCTCCAAAAAGCGCTCGCTTCTCTCTGCGACACTGTTTCCGCCCTCATCATCGCGGTAACGCAAATTCTGCGTCAGCACGGTGATCTTGCCGTTATACATGGTCGCACGCGCAGCGATTTTTGCAAGCGTCTCCTCGGTCAGATGCAGCTGTCCCTGCTCGTTCACGGCACCTTCTGCAACACAGTGGTCAACAAAAGCCTCCACGTAGCAATACAGCTTGGCAGGATCG
>JAFTSR010000151.1 GCA_017467225.1 Clostridia bacterium
CAAATCGTGGAAGCCGGTGACCATGACGTAGTTGGCAATGGCGGTGGGCTCGGTCATCTCCCAGGTGATGACCGCCTGCTGCTTGCCGTCAAACAGCGGGAACCACTCGGAGTGATCGGTGTCGTCCAGCATGTTGATGGCCGGGTAGTTCAGCTGACCCGCAACGCCCTGAATGCTGGCGTAGTCAATGTAATCGTACAGCTTGGTGTAGACGGTGCCGTCAGCAGCCGTGTACTCGCCGAAGTTGGGAGGATTCATGAAGTCCACCACCTCGGTCAGCTTGCGGTCGTAGTGGCGCTCCTCGCCGTTCAGTACGACGTCGCACTCGACTTGAATGTAGCTGGAGATGGCGCTGTCCTCGGTGATGACTAGGTCGCGGAAGCCCCAGAAAGCAGTGTCGTACGAGCCGTTGGTGTAAGAGAAGTTACCGGTCTGCGCCTGGATCTTGTTGCCGCAGGTCTCGTTATACTGTACCAACGTGTTCAGATGGGAGTGACCGCCGAACAAGCCGATAATGCGCTTGTCCTTGAGCAACTCGCGGAACTCAGCGCTCTCCGCGCCCATGCCCTCGTCGATCGGGAAGGTGTGGCTGACAAGGTAGACGTTGTTTTCGGGATAGGCGTCCATCTGCTCTTTGATGTAGGCTACGTTTGCCTGCGTGTACGGGACGCCGTTGACCACCTCACCGATGGCTGAGGCAAACGTATCCGGCATGATAAAGGTGTTGTTACCGAGAACGTAGGTGCACTGACGGGAGTTGCCCGTCATTTCCACCCAGTCTTCATCGTAGTGGCTCTCGTGGTTGCCTGGCAGGATGATCACGGGAACATCCTTGGGCAGCTGCGAAACGTACTCCTCAACAAAGATCTCGGAGGTGCTGTAGCCCTTGGTGTAGCAGGTCTCACCCGCGTGAGTGTCCAGCGAAATATCGCCGGCAATGATGATCAGATCAAACGGATCTCTCTTGTGCTCCGCCATAACGCTGTCGTACCACAGCTCCATGCGCTCCTCGTTGGTCAGACCGTACCAGTCCATCAGATCGGTGCAATGCGTGTCGGACGCGATCAGAACGCGATAGGTAGGTGCTTCGGGCTCGGGCTCGGGCTCGTCCGGCGTGTCGGGGGTATCGTCGGTGCCCGGATCGTCGGGCGTGTCATCCGGTGCGTGCTGGTCGTTACAGCCAAGCAGCGCGCTCATGCACAAAAGCAGTGCGAGCACCAAAGATATCACGCGCAAAAAAAGGAAATTCTTCATAAAAGCCCTCCGTATGATGAAAGTACGTTCATTATATCATGTATCGCGGTGGATGTCAACGACTTTTTTGAAAATGGTAAAAAGCGAAAAAAACACTTAATTACAATTTCGAATTTCGAGTCGAACCGTGGCGCGAAAAAAACAGTTGACAAAACGCCGGTATCGCGGTATAATAAAAGAAGAATATTTCATCCGAAAAAGGAGAATACATATTTATGCCAACATCCACTTCCGTGGAAATTCACCCCGAGCCGGTCAAGGCACCGACCCAACCACTCTGTGCGTACGGTATGGATGCCGATCTGCTTTTATGCTGTGCGCTTGACGTTGCAGTGCAGACGCTGAAATGCGGCGGTGAGATCAACCGTGTTGAGGAGACTATTATCCGCATCTGCCACGGCTACGGTGCATCTCACGTAGAGGTCAGCGCCATTACCTCACTGATCCATGCAACGGTTCGCATGCCGGACGGCGAGCTTTCCTCGCAAATGCGCCGCATCGCCATCGGCGGCAACGATTTGGGACAACTGGAGCGCTGCAATGCGCTTTCCCGACGCATATGCGAACAAAAACTGGATTACGACACCATTCAGGCGGAGGTACGCAAGCTCAAATCCCGCGCTGCCCAGCCGCTTTGGGAGGACTTGACGGGTGCGATGCTGACCATCGGCGGATTTGCCGTTTTCTTTGGCGGCACGCTGTACGACGGTGTCGCGGCGGCGGCCATCGGTATTCTGATGGCATTGCTCAGCCGCTATGCCATGCCGTTTGCCAACCATTTTGCCCGCACGCTGCTGCAATCCGTGCTGGGGAGCGTGCTGGCGTATGCGGCGGTTGCCATCGGCTTTGGCAACAACGTCGACAAGGTGATGATCGGCACCATTATGTACGTCATTCCCGGCCTTGCCCTGGGTACTGCTCTGCGCGACCTGCTCTCCGACGACACGCTCTCGGGCGTCATGCGGTTGTTCCGCTCGCTTCTGATTGCCGTCACCATAGCACTGGGATACACCGCAGGCATCTATCTGTACGGCGAGGGACAAGCGTTTTCCTATGAGCTCAACACGCTGCCCATGATGCTGATCATGTCGCTGATCGGTCCCTTGGGCGTCGCGCTGATGTACCGCGTGCGTGCGGTGCACCTGCCGCTGATCTTGGTCGGCAGCGAGATGTCGTTTGTCGTCTATTACCTGTTCACGCTGCTGTTTGACGGTCAGTTTTTTCCCAACTTTATTGCCACGATCGCGGTCGGCTTTTTCGCGCGCGTGTGCGCCAAGAAGGGCAAATTTCCTGCCGTGATTATCTCGGTTCCGGCAATCATGCCGCTTTTGCCGGGCGGAATTCTGTATTATACCATGCACAATCTGATGTTTGGACAGGGTCAGGAGGCTCTTATGTGCGCCTCTCGAACCCTTTCCATCGCGCTGGGCATCGCCGCCGGCGAGGTCGCCGTCTCGCTGATCTATATGGCCATTCGCTCGGCCAGGGAGAAGATACGAGAGAGGATTTAATGAAAAAATGCGAGAGGGAACTTTTTTGAAAAAAAGTTCCCTCTCGCGCTCTCCTTCAAAAAACTTTGTGAAAAAGGGGAAAAGGATTCGGGTAAGGTTCTTTGGAGATTTTCAAGAACCTTTCTCTCAA
>JAFTSR010000152.1 GCA_017467225.1 Clostridia bacterium
GCAACCAGCTCGCCACCCATATAACCCAGGGCGGTGGTGCAATCAGCGGCGCAATCCTCGTACAGCGTGATCACGCGGCCAAAATCAGCCAAGGAAGCAACGTCTGCCACGGCGACGGCGCGATTGGCGTCATCCGGCGTCGCAGTAGAGGCATCCTGATTATTCTGAGGAAGGAAGGTAACCAGCTCTCTGACCTTGCCGAACGCGGTAGCCTCATCCTCACAAGCAAGGGCTGCACACACGTCTCCTGCCGCATCGGGCGTGGTTACGTACATCTGTGTTGCATCCTTTACAGTCACTACAAAATCAAACATGGAAGCGGCGATCGCAGCCGTTCCTGCGCAGACACCGCTGCACAGAGCGATCTGAGGAACGATGCCCGATGCATCTGCGATGCACTTGAGCCAGGTGCCGTATGCCGCCAGCGCCGTGCTGCCGTCATAAATGACAGCGCCTGCGCTCTCAAAAATGCCGATCACGGGCGCGCCGTTTTTGATCGCCATCTGATACATGGTGCGCAGCTTGGATGCACCTGCCGCGCCAAAGGCGCCCTTCATGCGATCCATATCCTGCGCAAAGGCAAAGGTCAGCTTACCGCCGATCGAGCCGTAGCCGCAAAGCATACCGTCGTACTCATCCGTGTCATACTTTTTGACATATGCGCCGATTTCCACAAAGGTTCCTGCGTCAAACAGCGAACGGATCTTCACATTTCCGACTGTTGAATTTTTGTCCATAATACCCCTCCAAATAGAATCCGTATCGGTGACATTGGCCTTGTGATCTACAAAAAAACCATTCTCCCCGATTATATCATTATTATACTTCCTTTTTTCTTATTTGTCAAGGTCTTTTTGTCTTTTTCCGTTGCTTTTTTTCGAACATCTTGTGTCATTCGGATATGATATCTACGATATTTTCAATTTTTTGCAAAAAATCGAAAAAAATTTGTCCGCACCCATTTACAGAAGTCCAAAAATATGGTATGATATAGTGTGGCCGTTTTGCCGTGTGCGATACGGTCGGCAGATCGCAAAGAAATGGAGGTACGCATTTGCAGATCGTTCGCTTTTACGTTGGCGACACGCTGGAGATGAAAAAGCCGCATCCCTGCGGACAGCGGCAGCTTGAGGTGCTGCGCGTAGGTGCCGAGGTTCGCGTTCGCTGCGTCGACTGTGGGCGGGACATGGTGCTGGATCGCATCAAGCTGGAGAAGTCCATCCGCCGCGTACATTCCGCCTCCCCCGAGCAAAAAACGGAAGATTAAGGAGAATTTCCCATGTTTTATTATATCAGCGGCAAGCTGGCGCTGCTGCAGCCGGGCTTTGCTGTCGTCGATGCCGGTGGCGTGGGCTACCGCCTGACCATCAGTCAGAACACCTATGACTCCCTACCTCGCTCGTCGGCAGACGCACACAAGGATGTGCGCCTGTACACCTACATGGCCATCCGCGAGGACGATATTGAGCTGTTCGGCTTCGCAAGCGAGACCGAGCTGTCCTCTTTTAAGATGCTTCTGACCGTCTCCGGTGTCGGCCCGAAGGCTGCCATCTCCATTCTCTCTCTGCTGACGCCTGAAAAATTTGCTCTGGCTGTCTGCACCGAGGATCAAAAGACCATCTCCAAGGCCAGCGGCATCGGTCCCAAGACCGCCGCACGCATCATCCTGGAGCTCAAGGATAAGCTGATGAAGGAAACGCCGCCGCAGAAGGCCGCAGAAACGCTCACCGCTGCCATCACGCAGCCGGGCACCTCGCAAGGAAAGCTCAGCGAGGCGCAGGACGCTCTGATGGTGCTGGGCTACTCCCGTGCCGAGGCGCTGTCTGCCATGCAGGGCTTGGATATCTCCGCCATGGAGCTGGAGGATATCATCCGCGCCTCTCTCAAAAAGCTGATGAAATAATGCAGGAAAGGAAGTCACATCATGGACGCAGAAGAATTGGAATTTGATAATCGAATGATGGACGCAGGCTTTTCCGGCAACATGGATGCGCGCGAGGATTCCTTGCGCCCGCTCCGTTTGGATGAGTACATCGGCCAGGACAAGGTCAAGGAAAATCTCAAGGTTTATATCGACGCCGCCAAGTTGCGCGGCGATTCGCTGGATCACTGTCTGCTCTACGGCCCTCCCGGCCTTGGTAAAACCACGCTCTCGGGCATCATTGCCGCTGAAATGGGGGTCAATATCCGCGTGACCTCGGGTCCCGCTATTGAGAAGCAGGGCGACCTTGCCGCGCTTCTGACCAATCTCAACGAGGGCGACGTGCTGTTCATCGACGAGATCCACCGTCTGTCCCGCTCGGTCGAGGAAATTCTCTACCCTGCCATGGAGGACTACGCGCTGGACATCATCATCGGCAAGGGACCTGCGGCGCGGAGCATCCGCATCGATCTGCCCAAGTTCACGCTGATCGGCGCGACCACCCGTGCAGGTCAGCTGACCACGCCCTTGCGCGACCGCTTTGGTGTGCTGCTCAAGCTGGAGCTTTACACACCCGAGCAGCTTGCCTGCATCGTGCAACGCAGCGCCGGCATTCTGGGCATTGAGATCACCGAGGACGGCGCTTATGAGCTTGCCTCGCGCTCTCGCGGCACACCGCGTATTGCCAACCGACTGCTCAAGCGTGTGCGCGACTTTGCGCAGGTGCAGGGTGCGCAGACCATCACCTCAGAGATCACCGCCTTTGCACTCTCGCGCCTGGAGATCGACCATCTTGGTCTTGACAACCTGGACCGCAAGATGCTGGAGACCATCATCAAGTTTTACGACGGCGGCCCCGTAGGTCTGGAAACGCTGGCAGCGACGGTCGGTGAGGAAGCCATCACGCTGGAGGACGTTTACGAGCCGTATCTGATGCAGATCGGATTTCTCTCCCGCACGCCGCGCGGTCGCTGCGTCACCCGCCTGGCTTACGAGCATCTGAACATTCCCTACCACCAAAAGCCGACGCCCACCGAGCAGATGCACCTTTTTGACGATCTGGGCGCTCAGGGATA
>JAFTSR010000153.1 GCA_017467225.1 Clostridia bacterium
GAGAACAGGTGTGTCTCCTGCAGCACCACGCCGATCTGCGAACGATGCGCGTTTTGCGAAATATCCTTGATATTGACGTCTTCGATGGTAATCTCGCCCTCGGTCACGTCATACAGACGCATGATCAAGTTGATCAGCGTTGTCTTGCCGCAGCCGGAGTGACCGACCACGCCGATCATCTCACCCTGCTTGATGGACACGTTGATGTCTTTAAGGACGGGGTTGTAGCTGTCGTAGCCGAAGGTCACGTGCTTGACCTCGACGTCACCCTCAATGCGGATATCCAAGGGCAGCGCGATATCGCTGACCTCAGGTTCCTCCTCCAGAATCTCCAAAATCTTGGAGAGCGAGGTGATGAAGGCGGAAATGTTACGGGGGATGGCGGTGATCTGCATCAGCGGCTCATAGACGATACCGGCGTAGCTGTTGAACTGGTTGAGCGTACCAAGGTCCAAGGAGCCCTGATACAGCCAAACGTTACCGACCATCATAATGAGATAGCTGCCGATATGAACGACAAAGCCGAGGATGGGGAACAGCGTATCAAAAAGCTTAGCGTTGGATTCCTCCTGGCGCGATTGGTTGGCGGTGTTGGTCTCGAATTCCTCAATGGCACTCTCCTCGTTGCCGTACGCCTTGACGACACGGATGCCGTTGAGAACATCCTGCAGGCCGCGGTTGGTGCGCTGATCGAGGATCCAGGCGCGCACGTTGCGCTTTTGCATGTAGGCCCAGAACTTAACGATAAAGAAGATGGCAAAGGGCAGCGGAATAAAGATGAACAGGCACATGACAGGAGAGATCCAGATCAGAAGAACCAGCGCTGCAATAAAGGAAAATGCCTGTGCAAAGTAAGTCGGGAGCAGGTTGGTGATAAAGTTCTGCACCACGGCAACGTCGTTGTTGATGCGTCCCATCAAATCACCGGTGGATTTGTTCTGAATGGAGGACATCGACAGCATCTGAATTTTTTCGAACAGCAGCGCGCGCAGCATGCGGGTAAAGCGGTTACCCGAGATGGCGGCCAGACGCGACTGGATAACGCCAATGGCGCGGTGCGCCAGATCAAGAAGGACGATGCAGATGACGATGATGATAAACTGGAACATGGCATCTCCCGTCCAGGCGCGCAGCATATTGACAAAGCCGCTGGGGGAGAGACCGTTTTGCGGGTAGATGTAGAAGTTGATGGCTTGCTTCTGTACGGCAGGCAGGGCAAAGCGGATCAGCACCGAGAAGATGTCAGAGATCAGCGGGAACAGCATCATCATACGCAAGCCGTAGGTCATGCCCCACAGCTTTTTGTATATTTCCTTTTTGCTCTGACAGAAGGGACAGATTTTGGTGTGAACGACGAACGGTCTGCCGCACTTGGGGCAGAAGCGCTCAGGCTCATTGCTGGTAACCACACGCACCTTGCCCGTGGCCAGCTCGTCGCAGGCGTTCTGCAGCACGCTGTAGCGCGGCAGGTTGCGACCGGAGATAAAGCGGCACAGAAGCGTGGAGGTGCCGCGCACCTTGGCATAAAAGCCGCAGGCACCGTAGAAGGTCTCCACCGAGAAATCGCTCATTTCCTTGAGCGACCACTGATCCAGCAGCTGACCGTCCAGAATGCGGTAGATCGACTGATCAGTGATGACCATAAAGCCCTTGACGCGCTGATCCCCTTCGAAATCGTAGGGAACGCAGTACATCCGTTTTTCTTCGGGCATCGCAGCGGCAAGGTAGGCTTGCTCGTCCGCGGCGGGTAAATCAAATAACAGTTTCATGAGGCTGACCTCCTTCTGTTACATATAGATCTCGATCTTCTTCAGGCTTGCCTTGTCGAGCTTTGAGGGATCGGGGATCTGGAAGCAGTTACCGTCGATGTCGTGAATAAAGACGCGGCCGTCCTCCAGCGTACGGATGTTGGAGGTAACGTTGGTCATGACGAAGCTGACCTTGCCGGCGCTGGTCTCGGCATCCCAGTAGAAGTAGCCGAACTTTTCCTTGACACCCGTCAGCTTTTTGATAACGGGCGTAAAATAGCGGCGGTCAAGCTCCTCGCGAAGCAGTTCCTGCGTCTGGGCATCGAAGTCGCTCATCCGACGGATCAGACCGATCTCAGCGCCCTTGCCCTTCTCGCGGGAGTCGGGCTCCTTGACCGAGATGAACTCCTCAGGGTCGGTGATGGGGAAGGCGCGCACGGGAACGACACGCTCAAACTCCTCGACGGTGCCGTCGGGCTGGGTGACCTTCAGCGAGATCAGATTGCCCTCGCTGCGCGTGAATACGGCGTTTTCGGCAGTCAGCGGAATGGAGACGCGAACCTTAAAGAGCGCCTCATCCTCGGCGGAAAGCTCGCCGGACTTTTCAGCGGCGGTATCCTTTGCCGCTACGATCTTTTTATTTTCAGTTTCATTGTTAGCCATAGTAGTTGCCCAATCCTTTCTTGCACACGGGATATCAAAGTCCCTGCATTACTTTCTTCATCTGTTCGTTTTGCAGCGTGTAGAGCTTGTAGTAGCAGCCCTTCTTTTCCATCAGCTCCTCGGCGGTGCCGATCTCGGCGACCTCGCCGTTCTCGATCGCCATCAGGTAGTTGCAATCCTTCAGGGTGGAGAGACGGTGTGCGATGGAGATGGTGGTTCTGCCGACGATCAGCTTTTCGATTGCCTCGCTGATCTGACGCTCAGTCTCGGTGTCCATAGCGGCGGTTGCCTCGTCCAGAATGAGGATGGAGGGCGAGAGCAGCAGTGCGCGAGCGATGGAGATTCTCTGTCTCTCACCGCCGGAGAGCGAGCGGCTGCCGATACCGACCATGGTTTCGTAGCCCTCGGGCAGCTTCATGATGAAGTCGTGCGCGTTGGCGGCACGGGCGGCGGCGATGACGTCCTCCATAGAGGCGTCGGGACGAGCGTAGCGGATGTTGTCTGCAATGGTGCCTCGGAACAGGAAGATTTCCTGCGAGACGATGGCGATTCCCTTGCGCAGCGAGTCGGTCTTGATGTTCTTGACGTTGTGTCCGTCGATCTCGACCGAGCCGGAGATAACGTCATACATACGGGTGATCAGATTGGCCACCGTGCTCTTACCCGAGCCGGTGTGACCAACGATACCGACGTGGTCGCCGGGCTGAATTTCGAAGGAAACGCTCTTGACGATGGGACGGTTGGGATTGTAGTGGAAGCAGACCTGGTCAAACTTGATGTGACCCTTGAACTCCTTGATCTCGACGGCATCGGGCGCGTCGGTGATCTCGGGAATCTGGTCCAGCGTCTCGAACATACGAACGGCACTATTCATGGTGTCGGTCATAATGTTGGTAAAGTTGGTGAAGAAGTTGAGCGGCGCGAAGATCATACCGATGTAGCCAAGATACGCCGTCAGCTCACCATAGGTCATTCTGTTGCCCATAACCTCCAGCCCGCCGAATCCCCAGATCGCCTGCGAGGACATACCGATCAACAGGCTAATGACGGGGAAGATGGACAGCGAGATGAGGTTGGTCTTAAGGTTAGCTTCGTACAGCTTGGTGGAGTACATGTAGAAGCGGTTGGTCTCCTCGGCCTCCTTGGCGAACGCCTTGACCACGCGAACGCCACCCAGCGAGTCGCCCAGCATGACGTTGAGCGAGTGGGAGCGGCGCCACTGGCGGTTGTAGGAGCGCCAGAGCTTGGGCAGCATGAATTTGAACATGCAGACGATGATCGGCACCGGGATAAAGACGATCAGCGTCAGCTTCCAGTTCATGATGAACAGGAAGATGGCAACGCCGACGAACTTGACCACGTTGATGATCAGCTGCGGCACGCCGTCGATGTAGAAGGAACGGATGCGCACGGCGTCGTAGTTGACGCGGTTGATCAGACCACCGGTGCTGTTCTTGTTGAAGAAGGACAGCGACAGGCGCTGAATGGCGCGGAAGACGGCGACCTTCATGTTGCGCGTGACGCGCGTGGACATATAGGCGTTGCAGCGGTTCTGGAAAATGCTGATGGCCAAGGACAGAATGGCAAGGCCGATCAGTGCGCCGACGATGATATAGACGTACTTGAGCTCATGCATCTGTCCGGTCACCTGACGAACGGCGTCGGTGACGGAAAGTCCCGCGGTCTCCAGCTCCTCGACGCTGTAGATGGCCTTGGAACCATCCTCCAGCATAAATTCGTAGGTCGGCTCGCTGATGACACGGTCGAAAAGAATCTGACCGCTGATGATCGGGTTGATCAGCGCGATGCCGGCCGTGGCGAACAGGCAGAGGACAACGAAGGCCAGCTGCCATTTGAAGTCCTTGAAGTAGGAAAGCATACGCGTCAGCGTGCCTGCCTTCTTGGTGCAATGCTCACAGATGCGGCGCTGCTGGTCGGGGTAGACCGTGCCGCACTTGGGGCACTTGGCGTTGAACTGCTCGAAGATGGGGTCATTCTCAGTGACCTCTTGTCCGTCGTACAGTCTCTCCCAAATGTTGACGAACGCCAAGAGGCGACGTTTGCAGGCGTTGGTGCAGTAGCCAAGGATGACGGTCTCACCGCCCGCATGATACTCGGTCAGAGCCGCCTTGTAAGCCTTTTCATCGTCATTGAAATCTGACTTCTTTGGCAAAGGGCGGTAACCGGGTGGATACAGATGTCCGAGAATTCGGTTGGATGTAGTGAAATTATCTATGTACGGCTCGGTCAGAATTGCCGTGTCGTACGCTTTTACCGTATTGGTGATCGGGTCGATGCACCAAAGCGTGCGTGCTCCCTCGCCAAGAGCCAGATAAGACTCGCCGAAGTTTCCGTCAGCGTCCAGATCCAAGCGCAGGGCGATGGTGATTTGTTCTTGATTTACGTTGTTGGCCGCAAGCAGAGCGTCAAGCTCACGCGGCAGCTTGTCCAGGGGTAACATCAATACAGTCACATCCTTTCATATCGTCAGAAGACCAAACAGGAATAGGTCATATCCTCAATATGTGCAGTTGCGTTTTACAAGGAAATCCCTCTCCTGTACGACAAAAAAAGTGAGTAGATTTATAAAAAATTTCACTTTTTTAATATGATACCACACTTTTCAAAAAATGCAATAGGTTTGGCAAAATTTCTTCAAAAAAATTTTCACATAACCGTCACACAAGAAAAGTTTGGGAGAATTTTTGCAGAAAAATCAAAAAAACTATTTACAAACGGCGCGGCATCGTGTATAATATAAAGAAAGGAAGCCGCCACGCCGGCTTCGCAATGCTTCAATCAAAGAAAGGATGCTACATCATGAAAAAGGCTGATATTGAGATCGCACGCAAGCAAGCTGCGGAAGTTTTTGCAAAGGCCGGCATCGTTATGAATCCCGACGAGCTGGCAAACATCGAGGTCGCTGACTTCGGTCTGAACGACGTTTATCACACCGGCCTGCTGCTGGTTACCTACGTCAACACCGACCGTTACTGCGGTAAGGAAATGGTGCTGCTGCCCGGCATGACCTGCCCTGAGCACATCCACGCTCCCCTGCCCGAGAAGAACTACATCGGTAAGCAGGAGACCTTCCGTTGCCGTTACGGTAAGGTATATCTGTACGTTGAGGGTGAGCCCACGCCCAACCATCACTGCCATCCCGTCAAGGAAGACACCTGCTACACCGTCTTCCACGAGATCGTGCTCAATCCCGGTGAGCAGTACACCATCGCTCCCAACACCCGCCACTGGTTCTCCACCGATACCGAGTCGGTTATCTCCGAGTTCTCCTCGCCCTCTTTCGACGAGCTGGACATCTTCACCGACAAGGACATCCAGAGAATCCCCACCATCGACGACTGATATCGTACATAAAGGTAAGCCGTGCAGCATAAAGGGTGATGTTCTTAGCGGAGAAATATTAAATGTTTGCCTAACGCCACACGGTAGGGGCAAACTGTGTTCGCCCGCGAGCGTTCACAGAACGCCCCTACGGATAAAAAATAATATGCAATAAACAAAGATTAACCC
>JAFTSR010000154.1 GCA_017467225.1 Clostridia bacterium
GTCGGTGTTCAGCGCCTCAAGAAGGGTCTTGCCGGGCAGGATCTCTGCTGCCATAGCGGCGGAGTGGGTCATACCGGAGCAGCCGATGGTCTCGACCAGAGCTTCCTCGATGATGCCGTTCTTGACGTTCAGGGACAGCTTGCAAGCGCCCTGCTGGGGTGCACACCAGCCCACACCGTGGGTGTATGCGGAGATGTCGGTAATCTCCTTAGCCTGAACCCATTTGCCCTCTTCGGGAATGGGGGCGGGACCGTGTTTGGGTCCCTTTGCGACGGTACACATGTTCTGCACTTCAGCAGAATAAATGAGTTGATCGTTCATTGGTTTTTATCTCCTTTTTACAATGATAAACTTGTTTGGGTCGGATCAGTTGGCCTGCTCCGTGTAATTGCTCTCCGGGCGGCTCTCGAAGAAGGGGAGAGTAGCGGAGAGAACCTGCTTGGCGATCCAGCGCGCGCCGTAAGGACCGGGATGGACGCCGTCGGGGGAGAACTTGGTGTAATCGACGCCGATGCAGGCGGCTGCGAACAGACCGTCCAGCGGGATGTAAGCGTCGGCAAATTCACGCGCCAGCTTGCGCTCGATGCGGATTTTTGCGTGCAGCTCGGGGATCATGTGCTCCTTGTCGGCTGCCGGCAGCAGATACGGCTCGATCATGATCAGCTTAGCAGGCGTTTTGGACTTGATCTCGGACAGAACGTGACGCAGATTTGCCTCAAAAGCCTCGTCGGTCGTCTCGATGTTGTGGCTGTAGTGGTGCCAGACGTCGTTGACGCCGATCATCATGATGACCATATCGGGCTGCAGATCGATGAAATCGGACTGCAGTCTTTGCACCAGGTGCTCGGTGCGGTTACCGCTGATACCGCGGTTGATAAAGGTAAACGAGGTTTGCGGAAACATTTCCGTCATCAATGCAGCGGCAACGGCAGGGTAGCCAGGACCGAGGTCCGCCAGATTTTCTCTGCTGCGGCCGGCATCGGTGATGCTGTCTCCTTGGAATAAGATTTTCATAGGGACTCCTTTCTTGACGGGGATGCTCACTTGATCATGTAGAAGCCAACCGAAACCTTGCCGTTCTCGGTGTTATAATCGTTGAAGCAGACGATGTCGCTGGTGGTATTGACGCAGGGGTGCGGATGCGCCGGATGCGTCCAGTTGTAGGTCTGTGCCCGATACAGCATGACCTCTTCGTCCGTTTCGGTATCGATCAGGCAAACGCCGGAGAAGCCTCCGCTTTGCGTATCCGAAACGATGTATCGCTCATCAGGCGAGCAGGAAACGTGCCAGTAGGGGAACTTGGAGTAGAGAACCTCGGGATGCTCGATGTCATCCAGGCTGACATAGCAAACGCCCTTGGGAGAGGAGGGAGAGCAGGAGTACTTGACAAAGTACAGACCCTTGCCGTCCGGCGCCCAGAACTCGTGACCGAAGCAGTCGATCGGCTTGCCGGCGTCGTTGGTTCTCTGATATGCGATGTTGTAGGGCTCCTCGCCGAGCTTGCCGATCCACAAACGGTCGGGAATATCGGTGGTGGTACCCTCGTGTGAGAAGAACATGACCGTCGGGTCGGTGGGGCAGATCATGTGATGGTTCGCAATGGGATAAGGCTCCTCGAAGCGAATCTCCATGATGTTGTAGGTCTCACCGGTCTTGACGTCGATGACGGTACCGGTATCCAGGCCACCCACGTGACGGGACACGTTGATGTGAGAGCCGTTGGCGGTGATGTGCGGGAAACTCATGCCGCTGACCTGCGCGACCAGATGATCGGACTTGGTCAGCATGTTGAAGCAGCGCAGATCATTGCGTCCGTTGGTGATGTAATAGATCAGCTCGCCGTCAACGACGAAATCGGAATAGGACTGTGCCGTGACACCCAGATCCCACGCCTTTTCCCTGTAAACGTCCACCGCGATCAGCGCAGCAGCGCCAAAATCAACGGGATTTTCACGCGCGGAGCGAGCGAGGATGATGACGTCCCCGGTTGCCCAGGCATTGTTGGAATAATAGCCGTAGGTGTGATGGTGAGTGAGCGAGGTGAGATACAGGATCTCAGCGCCATCCACACCCTCACGGGTCTCAAAATGGATGTCGTCAATACGCTTATAGCCCAAATCGTCGAACTTGAACGTGCCGCTGAACTCGCCGGCAATGTAAGAATCGGTCATGTTGTAACCCTCCTTCAGCGTTTGGGGCTTGGATTGGATCATGCTTTCAAACGCATGGACGGCGAAGGTGGTCAGCGCGTCGTTCTTACCGAGCACGACCAGCTTGTTACCGACGGTGCGGATGGTGTACTCGTTCTCACCCAGCGCGGCATATACCGCCTCGGACTCGGGTCGGCCGGTATTACCGACCAGAATCTCCACGCGCTGCGCAATTTGCTCCTCGGTCAGATCGGCCGTGGCATATTGCGTTTCGGGCATGGGACCCTTGCCGTAGACGGTTTCCATTGCGCGGCGGATGGCCAAAAGAGCCTCGCGCTCGGCGGCAGGACCTTCTTCCTTGCGAATGATGGTGTAGCTGTAAGCACCGTCGACCGGTGCGATGGGGAATGCGAGGGCTTGAGTTGCTGTGGTATCCTCCTGGTCAGGAGCGGTGGTGTCGTCTATTACGGGTGTGCCATTGGGCCCGCAAGCGCAAAAAAACATCAGAACGCTCAGAAGCAATGCACACAGTCGATACGCCCGTCTCATAGGCTTCAGGCGATGATCTCGCCGTAGACGGTGCCGGCAGCAGCTGCTGCGTTGGACTCGTCGGTATCGATATGCATTGCCAGTGCAAACTTATCGCTGACACGGCAAACGACGTCCTCGTAGATGACAGGGCGTGCGGTATGTACCTTAACGGATACGATCTGCTTGTCGGTGATGCCCAGCGCCTTGGCTTCCTCGGTCTGGAAGTGGATGTGACGCTTTGCGATCATAACGCCCTCAGCGATTTCAACCTTGCCGCAAGGACCCTCCAGCGTGCAGCCGGGCGTGCCTGCGACGTCGCCGCTCTCGCGGATGGGAGCGACCAAACCAATGGTTCTGGCATCGGTGAAGGAGAGCTCAACCTGGTTGGCAGGACGGGTGGGACCCAGAACGCTGGCCTTGATGGCACCCTTGGGGCCGATGACCGTAACCTTTTCCTCACAAGCGAACTGACCGGGCTGGGAGAGATCCTTTTTGTTGGTCAGGGTGTGACCTGCGCCGAACAGGATTTCAACTGCCTCAGCGGTCAGATGTACGTGGCGCGCCGAGGTTTCTACGAGAATTTTGTTTTCCATAGTATATTTCCTTTCTTTGGAATAAATAATAGATGATAGAGTTGAGAAATATCCGCATTTTTTCGCGCGTGGGCAAAAAACGCAAATCTTTCCACACGTAATCTATTATATCACAAAAAAGGAAAAAAGTAAAGAACGAAAGCGATATTTTTCAACATTTCTTTACGATGATTTCAAGCAAAATATATAAAAATATGAAGGTAAAGAGGAGAGTAATA
>JAFTSR010000155.1 GCA_017467225.1 Clostridia bacterium
GCCGAACGGCGCGCCGAGGCCGAAGCGCAAATGGCCCCTCTGAACGCCCTGTTTGACAGCACCGATACGCTCAACATCATTCAAAAGACCATCCCCGATTTCTGCTTCACCGATCATTTCACCAAGGCGCACGAGGAGCTCTTCCGCCGTCACCACGATTTTCTGGATGACAGCAACGACAACACCTCGATGACAGACACCCTCTCGGGCACCTTCGCGGGCAACCCCTTCCTCTTTTGTCGCCGCCTGGTGCACACCATGGGCACCAAGATCTATCACGGCACCAAGATCATCCACTGGACCGAGCGTTACCGTGACAGTAACGGCAAAACGCGCACCCGTGTGCGCACCCAGACCCTGCACGCCTCGGTGACAAAGCCCTATCCGCTCTTTTCCACACAAACCTATCTTTGCTACGGCTCGCAGGCTGCCCCCGACCTCAACTTCTCGCGTCTGCCCCAGCACTCGGAGCGTCTGGACGAGGACGACATCGAGAAAAAGGTCAAAAAGGGCGCAAGGAAGCTGCGCAAAAAGGCCGAAAAGGCCACGCAAAAGGGCGGCAACTTCCAAGAAATGGCCAACAGCGAGTTTGACGTGCTCTTCGGCGCCACCGACCGCGACCACGAGGTGCAGTTCCGACTGATGTATACCCCTCTTGCTCAGCAAAACACCGTCGATCTGCTCACAAGCCGCACGGGCTTTGGCGACGACTTCCACTTCACCAAGCGTCGCCGCTTCAACCTCATTCACAGCGAGCACGCCGCACACTGGGAGATGAACACCTCGGCATCGCACTACTACTCCTTTGATTTCGATGCGGCCAAGGCCAATTTCCTCACCTTTAACGAGCGTTACTTCAAATCCCTATTCTTCGATTTCGCGCCGCTTTTCTCGGTGCCCGCCTATCTGGAGACCCCCTGCGCGTCGCTTGAGCCGATCGAGGAATACGACTGCAACTACACCTGCTTTGAGCACGAGGTCATGGCCAACGCCATCGGCAAGAGCAGCTTCGTACATCCAAGCTCACGCACCAACGCCATTCTCAAGACCCGCACGGCAGGCAAGCAGGGCGAGACCGACCGCGTGGAGGTCACGGCCTACTCCTTCACAAGCGCCATGCGCACCGATTTTGTGCCCGTGCTCGGGGGTGATGGCAGAATGCACGCAGTGCCCGTGATCTGGGAGGAATTCCTGCCCGTGAGCAGGACCACCCCCATGACGGTCGCCCCTGCCGCATACAGCGAAAAGCAGCTGCGCGACGCACGCGCAAGCAACCAAAAGCTTCCCCGCGGAACCTTCTTCCACGGGCTTGTTGCAAACACCATGAAATAATTTTTTGGAGGTATATTATGGCAAACCAACTTGATGAATTTGACACCGCGCACGTCCGCGCGGAAGGACTTGACACGCACGTCATCGCAAAGCGTCTCCCCGTTACGGTGGGCGTTGGCTCGACCGTCTTTGAGATCCTTTTGTGGGTGCTCGGCATCATTCCCGGTCTTGTGTTTCTGTTCATGAAGATCAAGGCAAAGAACTATTTTCAGCAGCTGGAGCAAAAGCTTCAGCACAACGCCTCGCAGATCGACAACTACCTCGAGCAACGCGTGGTCGTGCTGCAAAACTGCGCCCGTCTGCTGGACAAGGC
>JAFTSR010000156.1 GCA_017467225.1 Clostridia bacterium
CGAAGGCCTCAGCCAATGGGGCACGGTGCCGCTCGCGGAGCAGGGGCTGACGCCCTACGAGATCCTGCAAAATTTTTACGGCGAGGACATCAACATCGAGTTCAACGCGCCGACCGCGCCCGCGCTCGGCTCCTACCCGGGCACGCCGCTGCAGCGGGGCAGCGGCGGCAACCCCGTCCGCACGATCCAGCTTCGCCTGAACCGCATCTCGAACAACTACCCGCGCATCCCGAAGATCTACCCGGTGGACGGCGATTTCGGCCCCTCGACCGAGGAAGCGGTGCGGGTGTTCCAGGAGGTGTTCGGGCTGACGCCCGACGGCATCGTCGGGAAGCAGACCTGGTACCGCATCGCGTACCTCTACACGGCGATCACGCGGCTGGCGGAGCTGGACAGCGAGGGTATCCCGCTGGACGTGGCGCTGGACACTCTGCCGCAGAACCTCTCGATCGGGATGACGGGTCAAAACATCCGCCTTTTGCAATACCTGCTGGCGGTGATCGGGTATTACTACGACACGGTGCCGCAAATTTACATCACCGAGACCTTCGACGCGGACACCCTTGCGGCGGTGCGCGCAGTGCAGACACTGCTCGGGCTGACGCCCGACGGCATCGTCGGCCCGGCGACGTGGGAGGGCATCGGGCGGCTGTATCAGGGCATCATCGACACGATGCCCGAGTGGGTGCGGGACGCGCAGTACCCCCTGCTGACGGAGCGGCTGATGGAGGGCATGAGCGGCGAGCAGGTCGCGCTGCTGCAGGCGTGGCTGACCGAGCTTTCGGCGGCGATCCCGCAGATCCCGGCGGTGCCGGTGACGGCGTATTTCGGGACACAGACAGGCGCGGCGGTCGAGGCGGCACAGCAATATTTCGGACAGACGCCAACAGGCGTCGTCGGACCGATCCTGTGGAGCACCCTTGCCCGGGAGGTGCAGAAGATCCGCGGCAGCACCTGAGCATGCTTGATCCTGCGATCGGTGGGACCTGCTTTTTTGGCGAGAAAAGGCGCACCCGAAGGTGCGCCTTAAATTTTTGCTTATGCGTACAGGTTCACGAACGCCATGAAGGCTTCTGCAACGTCCGCGCGGGTCGCTACGTCGGTTGCTGCCAGATAGCCTACGCCGTTCTCAACGAGGATACCGTTGTTGACAGCCCAGGTCATTGCGTCAGTAGCCCAGAAGCTGACATTTGCCGCGTCGGGCTGGGTCAGAGCGCTGCCAACAGCCACATTGTAGCCCTTGGACTGCGCGTACTGGTACAACATGACTGCAAGCTGCTCGCGGGTCACGTCGGTGCTGGGCATAAAATTGCCCTTACCGTCGCCCGAAATAACGCCCTGAGCGGTCGCCCAATCGATTGCGTCGGTGTACCAGAAGTTACGCGCCACGTCAGTAAAGGTGGACGCTGCCGCCGCGGGATTCTTCTCCAGGTTGTGGAAGATCTGCGCGGTCATCGCGCGGGACAGGGTCATCTCAGGCGCGAACTTCGTGCCGTCGCCCACGCCGACCATCAGGCCGTTCGCGTAAACGAACGCAACTGCGTCGTAGCAAGCGTCGCCCTCAGCCACGTCCACGAAGGGCAACTTGATGGCCGCGTCCTCCGCGACGAAGACCGCGGTAACGGTGACCTTGGACTTGGGCATGGTGAAGGTGTACTTGGTGTCGGACTTCTTGGTGAGGTCGATCTCGTCGCCGTCCTTATCGGTAACGGTCAGAGACTCGAGCACGTAGCCCTTGTCGGGATCGACGGTGATGGTGACCTTGTCGCCCTTGTCGGCATAGTCTACATTCACGTCAACGTCGCCGTTCTTCGCGTTCTTGACGGTGATCTTGTAGTCACCGCGGGAGGTGGGATCAGAAGATTTCTTATAAACCGTCCAGGTGCCGTCGCCGTTGTTTACTGCATAGTAGCCGCTTGCCAGAGAATCAGACGGGTCAGAGGTATAAGTGCCGCGGCCCAGATCCTTCTCTTCTGCTACAGAATAACCATTATCCGTTACCTTGACGATGTAATCCGCTGCCGCATAAGCAGACGGATCAACAGTGAAGCTACCGCCAGAGACAGTCATCGTTGCTCCGTTATCAGTGCCAACGTTACCCACGATATTACCGTTAGTGATCGTAGCGGTGGACGCGCTGTCCTCGTGTGCCAGGACGCCCTCAACGGTACCGCCATTCACAATGACTTCACCGCCGCTGGAATCCTGATACTTACCGGCAACCAGTGCACAACTATCATTGTTCTCGTTGTCAACCGTTACCGCACCACCGGTGACCTCGATCGAGCCGCCGCCGGTAGCGTATGCTGCCGCGAACATGCCGCTGGCAGTTGTTTTAACTTCACCGCCGGAAATGGTTGCAGAACCACCGCCAATAACAGCCAGCGCGGAGCTTCCGTCAGAGGTAACAGAACCGCCGTTTACAACAACACTCGCGCTTGCGCCCTCTGCGACCAAAGTTACCTTGTTATTTCCGGTCTGGTTGATAGGACCATCCTTGACCTCGATTTTGCCGTTGTCTACATAAGCAGCACTGTAATTGCCGTTTGCAACGTTCAGCACAGCACCGTCAATGACGATCTCGCCGCCCGCCGTTGCATAAAGAACAGAGGTGTTAGAAGCAACAATAATATTCTCACCGAGGATCAGCGTGCCGCCGTTAACAGTAAATGCGTCGGTCGCATCATTAGCAGAGATAGTAACAGCGCTGTCGGCAGTGATGGTCGCATCCTTCGTAATCGAGAGTACACTGTCGAGAGTTACATCATCCAACAGCTTGATGGTTGCACCATCCGCTGCACTCGAAACGGCCTCAGCCAGAGTGGAATAGTAGTTCGTGCCGTCCGTAGCAACAACATCGCCGCTCAGCAAAACGAACTCAGAGAAGCCGTTGGGATTGGTGAAAGTAACATACTTCTGTCCGTTAACCTCGGTCACATCACCGGAATAAATATACTGAGTGCCGTCGCCCTTCGTATGGATGATGGACATTTTACCCTTGCCAGTCTCCACATTAAAGCCAGAGGGCAGCGGAACGGTGATAGTGATGGGCGTCGTTACTTCCAATGTCTCTCCGGTTGCCAGCGTTTCCGTTTCCTGCGTGGTCCCATTGGTAGCAGTCACATCGTACTTTGCTTCGATATCAAGGGTCACGCTGGTAACCGTACCGCTGGTATCGCCTGCATCATCAGAGTTGCTTACCGCAACACCGGTTACCTCGATCTCCAGATAAGGTTCAACCGTAACAGTAACGGTATCGTTCTCCCCTACAGTCAGATCGCTATTTGCAACATCCTCTCCAGTCACCGTTACACTGGTGTCAGCCGCAAGAACCAGATCGCTCGCGGTTTCCTGGTTGTCCGTTGCCGTTGCAATGCTATTTACAACTTCCGTTGCAGCGCTTCTCGCAGTGTCATTCGTGATCGTACTGCTTACAGAGCCTGCAGGAGTGCCGGCAGAAACAGTGGTCTCAACGTCAACCGCAGCCTTCTCGCCAACGGTGTAAACGCCATCAGCATAGGCAACGCTATAGCCGTCTGCAACATAGGCGATCGGATTCTCAGCATAAGTACCGCCGGAGATAAAGTCAGTTACATTCTCGCTGGATACCGCGCCGTCAAAGCTGCCGCCGGTAACAGACAGAGAAATACTCTCAGAGGACTCATCCTCCAGATCTACCTCATACAGCGCCTTTTCGCCAACGAAAGTACCGCCGCTGATAGCGACCGCGATATCCTTGTTCGTTGTGTGCTGAGAAACCGCTACGGCTGCGCCATTCACAGTCGAACCATTGCCGTTGCCTGCCGGCGCAGAGAACGTGCCGGTCGCAGTGATAACGGGAGTACCGGAAATGTTCAGCGTACCGTCACGCATTTCAACACCGGTCACACCTGTGATCTCCGCATCACCGGAAATGTTCAGTTCGCCGGTACCCGCGTGATAAATCGCATGAGTGCTTTCGTGTTCGACACTGCCGCCCGTCACATTGATCTCCGTAGTGCCCTTACTGCCGCCGCTCGTGGTGATCGTCGCATACTCACCATCGCTTGCCAGACTGCCGGCCGTGTTCAGCGTACCATGATAAACAACAACACAGGCATCGTTGCTCGAGCTGACAACTGCGTCATCCTCGATCGTCAGCGCGCCGGATGTCGAACCATCCTTGGCACCTACGCGGAAAACCTCGGCAGCATTCGACACTGTACCGTTTTCAACTGTAAGAGAACCGTCCAAAACAGTGATCAGCGTGGGACTGACAGATTCGTCACCGCTCAGCGTGCAGCCGTTCAGGTCCAGAGTGACCTCTGCCCCGCCGGTGACCGTGACCGGTTCGCTCAGAGCCGTATTCTCAGTCAGTTCAATGGTGATATCCTCATTGATGACGGTGCCGGGGTCGGCGGCGAAAGCGGTCGGCGTCATGGCGGCGCACATCGCGACTGCCAGCAGGGCCGACAAAAAACGTTTTTTCATGTTACCTTTTCCTCCTTGGTATCCACAGAAGTGGTCAAAATGATTGCCATTATTCCGTTCTGCCTTGGAGAAGGTGAAGCGAAATACTGGCGGCCGGGCTGTCGTGGCCTTGCGGCGTTAGACCCCATAGCTTTGCGCCCCGCCCTTTCGGACGGTTTGCCCTTTTCAGGTATTTCGGCGCCCTCGCGCGGGCGGGGGAGTCCTGATCTTATTGTAGCATGCAAAGGTCACACTTCCGGTCACAGAGAGCGGATCGGGCGCAGAAATGCGGAGGCAGCTTGCACAAAAAAGAAGCCTTCCCCAACCGGGGAAGGCTTCTTGCGCGCGAATTGACAGAAAATGACAGGGGTAGTATAATTTGGACAGGCTATACTGAATCAAGGTGACGTTGCGGTCACAGCGGTTGTTTCTTCCTCTGATCCTCACGGAGAGGAGGTGGTGCACATGGTTACATACAGCGAGCTTATCGCTTTTTGTATGCTCATTGTTTGCATCATTGATCTGGTTTATAAAATCAGCTCAAATAGAAAATGACCGCCCTCCTACCAAGATCGCGGTCGTTTTCTTAAACGATAACTAATTGGAAGGAACAACCGATGTAAATCGTGTTCCTTGATTACAGTATACCGCCGGGCCGCGCTTCTGTCAAGGGGCGCGGCTTTTTGCGTTTTGTCAAATTTTGACGTACCAGAAGCCGTCCTGGGGACCGTTATCGGGGATGGCGGCGGGGTCGGCGGAGGAAACGGAGTCGATGTAGTCGCCCTGGCCCTGGGTGTAGGAAGTGACTTTCTTCATCTCGCCCGGCGAATAAATATTGCCGTATCCTTTTGTTACATAGTAATCCTCAGAATTGTACTGCACATAAGCACCCGCATCTTCGATCGATGTATATTTCACCGTATCAGTTCCACTTTCTTTATAATTCCCACGATATACGCCAAATTCCCCCGATTTGAACTGCGTAATCGTGCTGCTCAGATCACCAAAATAGTGTCTAAGCGAGTAACGCTCCCATTGATAGACGACAGATGAGAATATATCCTGCTTTACACTCTCAATTTGTGATTTTAAGGTTTCGTCGTCTCTCTGGATGCTTCCGCTCGTAATTTTCCACTTTTTGGACTTATAGACTGTATTTTGAGTTCTTACATAAGTTGGCATATTCTCACCTTCTGCATTATATATTATCGAACATTTGTTCGATAAATTTATTTTAGCAGGTTTTGGAGCATTCGTCAACTCTTTTGCACAGATCATTTTGGCTCCCCTAAAAGGGGAGCTGTCACGGAGTGACTGAGGGGTTTTATCCCAACAATCACCCCTCCACCGCCATAGGCGGTCCCCCTCCCCTTCTGGGGAGGCATACAAAAAGGGCTTCCCTTGCGGGAAGCCCCTTTTTTAGGAGTCAAATTCTAATGAAGAATCTGAATTACTTAGCCTCACCAATCTCGTTGGTGATCTTAGCGTCAACATCCAGAGCAACGTCGCCCATAGCACCCTCGAGTACTACATATGCAGTCTCGTTAGCTGCCAGAGCAGAACCCTCTGCGAAGAAGATGCCCATGTCGCCAGCCGCATTCAGGGACTTAACGTTATCGATAGTCAGCTTAACCCACTCATAGGTGCCTTCGTCAGAAACGTCAGACTGGTCAGCCTTTGCACGGTATACCCATACAGAGAAAGCAGAGTCAGCGATTACGTCAACATCAGCCTTAGCAACCTGTACGCCATCAGCGAACAGATGAGCAGCTACGGAACCAGGAACAGAGGTGTCAGCGGTCAGAGTGTAAACAACCGGAGCAACGTAAGCGGTGTCTTCCTCAACCTCGTCGAATGCGAATACGCCTACAGCTACCATCTCGTTGTCGTCGTTGATCTCGTAGATAACGTCAACTACGTTGTAGATGTCAGCCAGAGCGGTATCATTGAACTCAGAAACAACGATGTCAGACTTGGAGCCAACAGAGAACTTGGAATCCTTGTGGAATGCAATGTTGTCGTCAAGCTCAACGCCTGCTGCCATGCCCGGGATCTGTTCGTCTACGTATACGAACAGGTCAGAGCCGTACTTGAACTGGTCGTAAGCAACGTCCATGTACTCGTCGATGGAAGCGATCTTCTTGTCGGAAGCAGCCTCAGCACTCATGATGCGGAAGGAATCCTTACCAACCTGAGAAACAACGCCGCGAACTACGGAGTAGTCAGCAGTATCGAGCAGCTCAATGTTGGAAATCTTGTCTTCCTTGTTGAAGGTTACAGCAGCGTACAGACCGTTGCCGAAGTCCTTCAGATCCTTAACATCATCAGCGATATCCTCGATGATGCCAGCGTCAACAGCGTCAGCAATCTTGGTTGCAGACTCGGTCTCCTTAACCTCTACGGATACGTACTCGTCCAGCTCAGCGCCGTCCAGGTACATAGTGAAGGTGTAGAGATCCTTCTTGCCGGAGTAGTCGATCTCAGTGATCAGACCTACCTTGGTGGTCTTGGTATCCAGATACTCGTCCAGATCATCAACTACCATTACCATGCCGTCGATGTAATCCTTGGAGTTGTTCTGATTCTTGTTATACCACTCGGTCCATACAGCATACTTGGTAGCATAAGCACCCTCGTCAGCTGCAGCAGCATCAGTGGTATCGATATCCTTCAGCTCATCCATAGCCAGGACAGCAACCAGATCGGTGTCTACAGTGTAAACAACCTTGCCATGCTTGTTGGTGTCGTGAGAAACGTACTCCTCGTCAACTACGAATACGAAGTCCTCACCGGTCAGGTAGAGATCCTCGCCGTTGGAAAGCTCAACGGACTCGTAATCAGCGTCGTAAGAGTAAGCGTGAGAGGTAAAGTCGTATACGCAAACCATCTTCTCAACGTCGCCGTCGGAATTCAGCTCGTACTTGTATACGCCGCCAACGATTGCAGACTCGTCGGTGAAGACATAAGCCTTGTCGTTGTCGTACTGGTCAGCGCCAGACTTCAGAACCTCAGCATCAAATGCCAGCTCGATCTCTGCAGTGGTACCATCGGTGTACATAACTTCCATAGCAGCCTTGGTGTTCTTGGAAGCTACGCCAACGTACTCGCCGTCAGCAACGCCCAGAACCATCAGGTACTCGGAAGCAGCAGCAGCCGGGTCAGCCATCTTGATTACATAGCCGTTAGCGTCAACCCAGATGTCGAAAGAATCGTCCTGCTGAGCCTTCTTCAGGCCATCAACAGTGTAATCGGAAGAATCTACAGCGTCCTCAGCGTCAACCAGAACGTCGGTCTCATCGAAGTAACGGTCGCCGTTGGACTTCCAGTTGGTGAACTCCTTCTCAGAAGCCTCAACCTTGGTGATGGTGATGGTAACGGTGGACTCGTAAGCATCGTCAACAACGATCTCTACAACGTCGCCTTCCTCAACATCAGAAGCAATGTCTACAACGTAGTCATGCTCATCCTCGCCAACGAAGCAGTACTCCTCGTACTCCTCGGTGTCGTTGCCTGCCAGATCCAGAGTGATCGGATCGTTCTCGGTTGCAACGTCCAGAACAACCTTCTTGGAGGTCAGAGCGGTAACGTCAGCGTAGAAACGCTCGGTAGCGGTCCAGTAATCAACGTCGCCGTCGTTGTCCCAGTCGAACAGAACATAGGAGTTGCCGTTCTTTACGGACATGATGCGCTCGTCAGCTACGGAAACCTCGAGGTCATCCAGCTCCTCGAGCTCGCCGTCCATATCGTCGTCAGCCATGGTGGGGTTGAACTCGTAGGTAACCTGACCCTCGAGAACCTCAACAGCCTTTACGATGTCGATCTCGCCGTCAGCGTCGTTAGCAGTTGCATGCTCGTCCTCGCCCCACAGAGCTACTTCGTAGCCGATCAGAGCGGAAACGTCAGCGGTGCACTCGAAGGACTCAGGAGCGCCCTCGATCTCGTTGGTCTTGTCATCAACAGGCATAGCCCAGATAACGTCCTCATCGGTGCAATCCTGAGCAACGATGACCCACTTGTGCTGGGTGCACTTGGAGTCAGCCTTCTGCTTGTCAGAAGCACGAACCAGACCGAATACGTCCTCGATCAGGGTAGCAACGTCGTCATGATCGTCAGCGTTGTGGATCACGTTCAGGTTAGCAGTCAGACGAGCGTAGTCAGCGAACAGGCAATCATAGATCATCTGAGCAGCTTCGCCCTTGGTGCAAGCAGAACCCTCAACGTA
>JAFTSR010000157.1 GCA_017467225.1 Clostridia bacterium
CAAATGCCGAATTTGATGCCGTTTGACTGAATTTTCTCGACAAAGCTTGCCAGTCCGTCGGGGAACTTGGCAGGATTTTCATACCAGTCGCCAAGTCCTGCGCGATCGTGGTTGCGCTGCCCGAACCAACCGTCGTCCATAACCAGCATGTCAAAGCCGGTCTTGCGCGCCTCCTTGGCAAAGCGGATCAGCTTGTCCTGATCAATGTCGAAAAAGCAGGCCTCCCAGGTGTTGAGCACAACGGGATGCGGCTGCTTTGCCGCCGTAGGCAGAATGTGCTCGCGGACAAAACGGTGCAAATTACGCGTCATGCTGCCCAGTCCATGAGGTGTGTAGGTCATGATCGCCTCGGGAGAGCAGAAGCTGTCGCCCGGCTGCAGCTGCCAGGAGAAGCAGTCGCTGCCAAGTCCCATCAAAACTCTCGTCTGCCCGATCTGATCGACGTCAACCTCATTGAGGAAGGAGCCCGAATAGACAAAGTTGAAGCCGTAGACCCCACCCTTTTCTTCGGTGGCGCCGTGATCGCACAGCGCAAGGAAGGGATTGTATTGATGCGAGGTTGCGCCTCGCTTGGAGTAAATGGATTGCGTGCCGTGATGCAGCGGAGTTCTTTGGAAATTTACCTCGCAGCAATGCGAGCCGTACAGGGAGATCATATCAAGATCCGACCGTCTAAGGTCAAGCATCAGCGACATGCATTTATCAATATTCACCTGCTTCTTTCCCTTGTTTTCCACGATCATATATCTGCTGATGACATCAACGTCAGAGAATACCGTGTAATACAATTTGAGAATGCATCCGCTCACCTCGTCGCTCAGCGTGATCTCCAGCGTTCGGGTCTTCTCATCGGCGCGTGCGGCAGGAAGACCGTCCAGCGGTGCGCGGCCGGCAAAAATGCGGTAAGACCGGTAGACAAAATCGCTGACACCCGTTCCGTCGGCGCTCAGGCGCAATGCGTTGGGACGGAAATCACCTGAGCCGTAAAATGAGCATTCCTGCGGAAAAACATCGGTGGATTGTGCCTCACTGTAGCCGTCAAGATAGGGCGCGAAGGATAGCACACGAAAGACGGGATCGGGGAGCACGCCGGCTTTTCTTCCGTAATACGTGTGATAAAGGTAGCGACCCAGCACAATGTCAAACGCATACGTTGTATGCCTGGTGTTGATGATAAAGCGCTGTTTTTCTTTGATAAATCTGATAGACATGAGGAAGGCTCCTTTCTTTTGCCTTATGCTTTTTCGTTCCAATCATATTGATGAAGCTGACCGTCACCCATGAATTGCTCC
The DNA here is from genome assembly GCA_017467225.1 of Clostridia bacterium. Next base: position 1,293 of record JAFTSR010000157.1, read on the forward strand.
GGAACCATATTTTCCAGCCAATCCAAAGGCTCAAGATCGCTGCCGCCGAACGTGATCCGCCGGAACATCTGCATCAGTCGCTGCTCGTCCTGCTCGCTCAGAATGCCGGGCGCGGCCGAGATAAAGAAGGCCGAATCGCTCATGCTCAGAAGCTCGGAGAATTGCAGATTGAGCTCAGTCGGCACGCGCTCGGTAAAGGCGGCGCAGTCGGCATCCGTCATAAAGAAGGCCTTGTTCTGGTACGAGCGGAAGGCCAGCGTGTTGATTCCGTAATCCCGCGTGATCTCCCAGTGATGTCCGCTGGTATCGCAGCCACTGCGCACAATATCATGAATGCCAGCAGCCAGATGATTGTAAATGTTGCAGCCGATGATATACGCGCCGCCTGCAGCCACTTGAATGAGGGCGTAAAGCTCCTTGCATACCTGCGCGTTGGTCTTGCTTCGGTCATGCCAGTGCCAGCCCGACCGCGTCAGATTGGGCTTGAGAAAATCGGGACCCATCAGATCAGGGCAGGTAAAATCGTGCTTGATCAGGCGGTAGCCGTCGGCTGCCAGGCCTTCGATCAGCTTGCGGATATAGCTCTGCGCCCCCGGCGTGGTGGGGTCAAGAAATCTGCCGTGCTTTGGGCCATCGGGCTGCATGGAATAGGAGTCCTCATCGATCTCGGGGCAATGCTCGGGCAGCACCAGCAAGGGACGCACCCAGATGCCCGGCTCACAGCCGATCTCGCGGATCCTTTGCGCCACCTCGGCCATGTCCGCAAAATCGTCATTGGGAACAAAGGGGCCGCCGTTGTATTCGGGCGTGCCGTATGCATTCCAACCGTCGTCAATGACCATAAACGGACGCGGCGCTCCGGCATCGATTTTGCTTGCCAGACGGGCGCACAGGCGTGCGTCCTCCAGAACCGAGGCTCTTGTGATATTGCCATAGGTGTAGTACCAGGTGTTAAAGCCGTAGATCGGACGGTCTGGATAGCTGGATTTATGGCTCATCCGTCGGCAGAAGGTTTGACAGGCGGCATAAGGCGACTGCCCGTCCTCGCTCTTGTAGTAAAGCGCGCAGGCAACCAAAAGCTCCTCGCGCAGCTCAACACCTTCGCCACCGTTCCGCACGTCGCAGTTCAGCGTCACACCGTCAGCCTCAATCTCCCAGGAGCAGAAGCTGTTGCAGCCGGTCTTGACGCCGAAGCTGTGCGTGTGCTCCCCGTCAAATGCGGTAAAATACCATTGCGCGGGGTGGGGAAGCGGCAGCGTGCGCCACTGCAGATCGGCCAGCGCCACCCCCCAGGTGTCAGCAAGCACCTTTTTCATAAACGAGGTGTCAAAAAACCACTTCACACGCACGTATTTGATCGGCTGCGTAGACGGCGAAAGGAAAATCCGCAGTTCATCCGTGTCTTTCTCTATTCTCACCAAATTTTGAGCAGGCTCTGCGATTTGATAACGATTGCTGATCAACATACTTTATACCGTTCCTTTCTGCTCTGCCTGCGCGCGTTGCGAGATGCGTTGCATGACGCTCCAGGCGGTTGCTTTGAATTTTTGTATTGCCGCCGTTGTGTGATTGGTGCGATGATTGGCAGCGTACAGCGTTCGGCTGCCGGCACCCTTGACGTTGTAAAATACAACGTCCTCGTTGTACAGGTGTGTTTTGAACATAATGTCCGGCACAAAACACAGACCGTTTCCGGAGGCGGTCAGACGGAAGGACGTGCTGAGCTGATCTAACTGAAAATTCACGTTCGGAGCAAAGCCGCAGGCCTCAAAGGCGTTTTGCGCGTGCTTGAACATGCTGTTACCCTTTTTGAGCAGGATGAATTTTTCATTTTGAAACAGCGACAGATCGACCTGGGGAAGCTGCTTGGCATCAATGCGTCCGTAGTACAAATCATCGGTGCGCGCGTACAGTGACTGCAGACCGTCGTTGCACGGATAGGTAACAGGCACGGCAAGCAGTATCTTTTCCGCGGCCAACGCCGTGTATTCCAGGCGCTCGTCCTTGGTGTCGTAGCTGTCAATGAGCAGGTCAATCCGATCGTTTTGCAGCATTTTTTCCAGCTCCACCGAGTTTGCCTCGTAGATGGAAATCTCCACGTTGGGATATTGCCGCGAAAATTCGCTGACGATCAGCGGCAACACGTACGAGCAAACGTAGTTCGTACCGCCAATGCGGATATCCCCCGCCTTCATGTTGTTGATGTCTTCCAGCGTTTGTGCGAAGGCAGCCTCAATTTCCATCATTTTTTTTGCACATTCGAGATATTCGTAGCCGATCTTTGTGGGCGTGAGGTCACCCGTTCGGCGCTCAAACAGCGGCCGTCCGATCTGCTGCTCGATTTTTTTGATGGCAGCACTCAGACACGGCTGCGAAACGTAAAGCTTTGCCGCTGCTGCCGTGAAGCTTTTTTCCTTGTAAACAGCGTAAACGTATTCCTTTTTATCAAACATGTATACCACCTATAAAAAATATTTATGGAGCGTATCGATTATATGTATTTGATTATACCACAATTTTCGTGTATAATCAAGGGGGAAAAGGAGGAATTATCGTGGATTTACTGATAAATTTGCTGTTTGTGTGCCCACTTTTGTTCCTGGCGGGACTGATTGACGGTATTTCGGGCGGCGGTGGCATTATTTCCTTGCCTGCGTATCTGATGACCGGCATGCCTCTTAACATGGCCTATGGCTGTAATAAAATGCAGAGTTTTCTTGGAACGAGTGCCTCCTTGTTCAAATATGCCAGATCCGGCCTGGTTGACCTCAGACCGGCCTTGATCGCCTGTGTTACTGCCATCGTCGGCTCGATGGTCTCAACAAAAATCATGTTCGTTTTGCCCGACGATGTAAAAAAGATCATCATCGTCGCTGCCATGGCGTTTATTATTGTATTGACGCTGCTGGTGAGCAGATTTCACCTGGAAAACCGTGAGCTGCGCAAATTGCCGCTGTCTTTGGCAAGCGTATTATTGTGCCTTGTCTGCGGTCTTTTGCTTGGACTATACGATGGATTTTTCGGTCCCGGCTGCGGCACGGTAGCTTTGATGCTGTTTTCTGTGATCTTCGGCTACGATATGCGCGTGGCAACGGGAAACGGAAAGGTTATTATCGTTGTTTCCAATCTGATTGCCCTGGTCAGCTACATCGCCAAAGGGAGCATTCTGTATGAGATTGCCATTCCTGCGTCGATTGCCAATATTCTGGGCAGCTATCTTGGCGCATATCTTGCCGTCAGAAACGGAAAGCGCCTGGTCAAATGGATTCTGTATCTTGTCATCGCCGTGCTCATTGTGCAGGCGATCTTGAAGCTGATATAACAAAAGGAGGAGTCTTACATGCAAAAAAGAATTTCCGATTATGGGGTGGAGATCGGTGCGATCCAGCGCGGTGAGCGTAACAAAATCACTGACGTTCCCGGTGTGCGCGTTGGTCACAGCACCATCAAAAACGAAAAATACCGCACGGGCTGTACCGTCATTATGCCCACCGAGGAAAATATTTACACCCATAAGCTCGTCGCCGCATCCTTCGTACATAACGGCTACGGCAAAACGGCCGGTACCATTCAGATCGATGAGCTCGGAACGCTGGAAACGCCGATTGCCTTGACCAATACGCTCAACGTCGGTCTGGTGGCGGATGCGCTGGTTGAATATACGGTGAACAGATGCGAGGCAGAGGGCGTGTTTGCCAGAAGCGTCAATCCCGTGGTGGGTGAGTGCAACGACGCAAGCATGAATACCATCACCGACCGTCCTGTCAAAAAAGAGCATGTTTTCTCTGCGATTGCGCAGGCGTGCGTAGACTTTGAGGAAGGGGACGTCGGTGCCGGTACGGGAACGGGCTGCTACGGCTTCAAGGGCGGTATCGGCTCGGCCTCGCGCGTGATCGAGCTGGACGGCAAGCCCTACACCGTCGGCATTCTGGTACAATCCAATTACGGTGCCACGCATGATCTGATGATCGACGGCAAGCACATCGATCAAGCTGTTCTCGATAAGGTCAACGCCGCCGAGTGCGACAAGGGCTCTATTATCGTGGTGCTGGCTTGCGATATTCCGCTGTCTGCCAGACAGCTGCGGCGCGTGGTCAAGCGCTGCTCGGTCGGCATCTCTCGCCTTGGCTCCTATATCGGCCACGGCAGCGGAGAGGTGTTTATCGGCTTTTCCACCGCCAACGTGATCGCGCCTGAGAGCGAGGTCATAAGCATTCGCTGCATCAATGAAGATGTGATCGATCGCGTCTTCCGTGCCGTGGGAGAGGCGACCGAGGAGGCTATTCTGAATTCGATGGTCTGCGCATCCGCCGCGCCCGATCTGAACGGAAATACCGTTCACAGCCTGAGTGAATATCTTGAAAAAGTAAAATGAGAGGGGAGTTTACCATGAAACGTACATATAATAAGCTACTTTGCCTGCTGCTCGCACTTTGTATGCTGCTTTGCACCGTGGCCTGTCAAGAGCAAGAGCCGCCCGTTGATACGGAAATACCGGATGAGCAGCCTTCCACGCCCGTCGTCGCCCCCACACCCACCGAGATCGAGCTGAGCGCCAAATACGTGCTCATCCGTCCCGAGGAGCGCAACGACGACGAGGTCAAGGCCGTACAGCTGCTTTGGCGCGTCCTTGGTGAGCTCTATGGTGAAAAATTCAGCATGGAGACCGACTATCGCGGCAAGGACGACACCGGTGAGAATGCCGAAGCGTTTGAAATTCTGGTTGGCGAGACCAACCGCCAGGCATCGCAGGATGTCCTCGCTACGCTTTCGTATAACGACTGGACCTACCGCGTGATCAGCGAGCATACCGTCGTCATCTGCGGCGGCTCTCCTGCTGCGACCTACGCTGCCACCTGTGCATTCTTGAAGGATATGCTCGGCTACCAGGAGAGCGAGAGTGGTGAGGTGCTCAGTGCCGGTGCCGCAGCTGCGCTTCCCATCGGCGCATCGCTTGACTACCGCCATCAGTACGCCATCACCTCCTTTACCCTTGGCGCGCACGAGCTTTCCGAATATTCGATCGTCAATTCCACCAAGAGCGGCTCCAAGGAGGCTGCACAGAAGATCGTCGATCATTTTGTCAATCTGACCGGCATCGAGCTGCCCGTTCTCACGCTCAACGCGTACAAAAAAGGAGAAGGCGGCCCTGCCATCTTCATAGGCTGCCGTGATGAAGACGACCTACATCTGAACGTCAAGCCCTATAGCTCTGACCGCTACTACATCTGCGCGATCGACGATGACATTATCCTGGACTTCAAGGACAGCGCCGTCGCTGCAAGTGCCGCCAAGCGCTTGATCGAACTCTGCACCCCCAAAGCAGATACGACAGGCAGCATGACGGTATCCATTCCTACGGATCTGTCGCTGACGGGTCTCCATATCCCCCAGGGCACCAACTCCTTGGTGCTTGACAGCTCTACACTGACAGAAATGGCACCGGGCGTTGTCTACCAGGAGCGCTTGTATTATGATCCCAACGGCAAGCCCGTTCGCGCTTACATTATGACTGTAGAGAAGGGAGCTGCCACCATTGCTACCAGTCTGCCCGGCGACGTGGAGAAAATCGGCACCTACGCAACCGTGCTCGAACAGGTCAAGTCTGCCGCAGAACACGGAAAAAAGGTCATTGCCGGCATCAACGCCGACTTCTTCGGCAACACCATGGAGGGCCTGTGCATCCGTGACGGCGTCGAGCTGCACGACTACAGCGGCCGTCCCTGGTTCGGCATCACCAAGGACGGCGAGCCCGTGCTCGGAACGCCCGAGGAATTTGCAAAGTATCAAGGTAAGCTCATGACCGGCGTTGGTGGCTCCAACGTGGTGATCAATAACGATTACGTTTCGCACATTTCGGTCGATCACGAGTTCGGATACACGCGTCATCCCCGTACTGCGGTCGGTATCACGGCAGACGGCACCACCGTGCTCTTGGTTGTCGACGGCAGGCAGTCCAAAATTTCCAACGGTGCCGCCCTTGCTGACCTGGCTGATATCCTCGGCTCTATGGGCTGCATCGAGGCGCTCAATCTGGACGGTGGCGGCTCCTGCACGTTCGTTCTTGCTACGGAAAATGGCGACTTTGCCGTGAAAAACAGTCCGTCGGATGGATCGCTGCGCGACGTTGCCGACGGCCTGATGGTCGTCCTGCCCTGACGAAATCATATAGAAAAATTGTATAAAATTAACATTATATGAAATTATAAAAAACGCCGATGAGGAAAGAAAATCCCCATCGGCGTTTTCATCGTGCTGCAAAATCCTGTGTTTTTGCCGGTATTTGCTTGAAAAATGTGAATATTTTGAAAATATTTTGTAAAGTATTTGAAAATTCTTACAGATGGCTCTTGAAATATGGATTTTTTTATGGTATAAATAACCAACTAAATATTTGCGCATATTTTGCAGCAAGCACCCCCAATTACAAGGAGGCGACTACCATGAAAAAAACGAAAACTATGAGATCCATTATCACAACCACTTTGATGCTCGCAATTGTGCTATGCATTTTTGTGAGCTTTGGTGCGATAAAGGCCAGTGCGGCAACAGCGCCCAGTTATATTGCCAGCCTTGGCATTGCACAGGATGCCGATAAGGCTGACGCAATCAATGAGCTATCCGGTCATACCATCATTGACTTTGATCTGAACAGTGGCTGCGGTTCTTCTTCAGACTATGTCTACATGGGCTATAAGACCACCACGGATCCCGGCAAGGCCATCACCGGCATTGTGTTCCGTGTGGGCGAGAATCCTCCTAATTCTATCACCTACGGCAACTATACCTTCTATTTGGTAGGTGGTAGCTACGAGGCAAACACCGCTGTGGATAACGTTGTTGATTTGAACGAGGATGCAAAAGGCGCCTATATCTACACTTATGTCACAAGAGACCTTGGCTACGGCGCGCCGCTGACCGCCATGACCGTCAATGAGTCCAGCAGTAAATCCGGTTGGATTACCGGCACTAACACAAGCGGTAATGTCATCGACCTCAATCAGGGCGCCGGCGGCGATTATATCTACCTGCACTATCAGCGAGCAACCGCTCTCAATCCGAAGGTTACCTTCTACACTATCGTCGACGGTGATTTTACCACTACATTAGACAATGTCACCACAACGGTGTATGACAATTACAACAAGTTCACGCCGAAGTTCGATTTTGTAAAAAATCCAACCGCGGGCGGTCTGACCTATCGTTTTGTGGGGTGGCGTGAAGATAGTGAGGCACTCGCGCCGACCGTAACTACCGTTTCTCTCACAGCGGATCAATGTCCCAAATATTACAGAGGCATTTACACCAACACGGTAACGCTTACCTTTGATGCAAACGGCGGTACGGGTGCGCCCGGTTCTGTGAGCGGCACCCAATATGTCAGTACCGATACCGGTGGCGCGGTACCTCCGGGATCCACCCTTAGGTTCTATCCTTTTAAGCACGGCGGCGTGTCGATCAAAATACCTACGCAGGTGCCCGTGAAAAGCGGAGCGTGCGAATTCAGCCATTGGAATCGTTCGGGCGACGGAAAAGATCTTAAGCCCGGGGAGACGATTACCTGGTATTTCCCCAGCACCCTGACAGCGGCTTATAAGGATCACAGCTACACGGACAATATCTGCACCGTCTGCGGCATGATTAACCCGGCTATCACTCCGGCGGTCACCCTCAGCAAGAATGACAAGGTCGTCGGCCTGTATACCACCCTGGCGGATGCCATCACCTCCGCCCAGAGCTGTACTGCCGCTGATAAGGCGGTGGTCAAGCTGCTGAAGGATATTGATCTGGGCAATACCTCACAGTCTATACGGGGCGGCGTGTTTACCCTCGACTTAAATGGCAAACTACTGTCCAGTACACGTGACACGTGGGATGTTCTGCAAATACGTGATGGCGCTCAGCTGACCATTGACGACTCCGGTATCGGTGGTACCATTCAATTGGAAACAGGTACAGCGGTCTATATCTATGATGGTGACCTGACGCTCAACGGCGGTACCCTGACGGGAATAAATGGTGTTGTTATATCTGATAACTCCGGTGCAACGATCAACGGCGGTACGGTTATCGGAGACAGTTATGCGGTTAATATTAAGGTCGGCGGTGCCGTCACGATCACCGGCGGCAGTTTTACCGGAGGTAACTATGCAGATATTGTCAATTGGGGTACCGTTACCCTCAGCGGCGGTACCTTCCCCGGCGGTATCAAGCTGGAAAACGCTACCCTCAACGCCGTCCTTGGCAACGGCTATGCCTACTGGCAGGGCGATACAATGATCCTGCCTGCGAATGATGCGAAACAGATCACCGGCGGCGACGTGACTGTTAAAACAGCCTGCCCCCATAAAAACGGCATCAAGCAGAATTATATAA
>JAFTSR010000158.1 GCA_017467225.1 Clostridia bacterium
AATTTTCGCCGTCCTTTTTGAGGCGGCGAAAGCAAAGTTTTTGCTATGCAGCAGCCGCGTGCGATTTAGCCAAACGCCGGAGGCGTTTGGTGGTAGCACGCGATAGAGGGGGGACATGGGGGTCCTCCCCCATGAACGTTTTCTTTGGTTCGTTTCTTTGTCGTTTGACAAAGAAATGAACAACAACCCAACCAACGTTAGAAATCTTTGTTCTCACCCTTTCCACCAACCAAAAAACACATATTTCCACATATTTTATACCGCTACCCCCTTGCAATTTTTGCCCTTTTATGTTATAATATTATCTATAGTTATATTTATAGATTTTACCTCACTATCGATAGATATTTTACCTGAAAGGAGCCCTCCTATGTCCCAAACCTACCTCGAAGATATGTCCCTTATTTGGAATATGATCCGCGACTCCCTCCATGATAAACTCAGCAGCGAAACCGTCGACCTCTGGTTTGCCGACGTTACCGTCGTTTCGTTCGAAAACGATACCATCACCCTGGCGACCCCCTCCGACCTTAAATGCCGTACCATCAATACCCACCACATCGAAACTATCCAAAAGCGCTTCTGCCAGCTGATGGGCTTTGACGTCAAGGTCGAGGTCATCTCCACTGCCGGCCAGGAGCCGCGTACCACCCACGGCTGGACAGGCTCCTTCCTCAATGAAAAGGATAAGCCCGTCGCAGAAGATCGCCGCGACGACGATCACCTGACGCTGGCTGAGCTGTTCCGCCGCGAGGACGAGCCCTCTGTCAAGGAGGAAAAGCAGGAGGAAGAACCGGAAGCACAGCCGCCGCGCGCCTCCCGCATGCCTATCTCGCAGGTCAATTACACCTTTGATAACTTTATCATCGGCGCATCCAATAAGTTCGCGCACGCCGCCTGCTATGCCGTCGCGGAAAGTCCCGCACGTAGCTATAACCCCCTGTTCATCTACGGCGATAGTGGTCTGGGTAAAACCCACTTGATGTACGCAATCATCAACCACTTGAAACAGAACAATCCCGATATCAATATCATCTACATCAAGGGCGACGAGTTTACCAACGAGCTGGTCGACTCCATCCGCCACAACGATCAGCAGAAGTTCCGCGACAAGTACCGTAAATGCGACGTGCTGCTGATCGACGATATTCAGTTTATCGCCGGTAAGGAGTCCACGCAGGAGGAATTTTTCCATACCTTCAACGCGCTGTACGAAAACTACAAGCAGATCATTCTGACCTCTGACCGTCCGCCGCGCGAGATTCGCACGCTGGAGGATCGACTCAAGACCCGCTTTGAGTGGGGTTTGATCGCCGACATTCAGCCGCCGGACTTGGAGCTGCGCGTGGCGATTATCAAGAAAAAGGCAGAGGAGATCGGCATCGACCTGCCGCACGATCTGCATATGTTCCTCGCCGAAAATCTGCGTAAGAACGTTCGTCAGATCGAAGGCTCTATCAATAAGCTCAGCGCGCTTTCCATGCTGTCCGGCAAAAAGCTGGATATGGATCTGGTCAACAGCTTTATCTCCGAGCTGCTCGGCGGCGACGAGCCCGTGCAGGTGACTGTGGACAAGATCTTCGATGCGGTCAGCGAAAAATACGGCGTCAGCAAAGAGGAAATCTACGGCACCCACCGCACCAAGGAAATTGCAACCGCCCGTCACGTTACTATCTACTTACTGCGTAACCTGACCGATATGTCCTTCCCGAATATCGGACGCATGTTCAATCGCGACCATTCCACTATCATGAATTCCATCGACGTCGTCGAGCGACGCCTGCGCAGCGATAGCATGTTCGTCATGGATATCGCCGAGCTTAAAAAGATCGTTACAGGACAGAATCATTGAAAGAGTTATATAAGGGGCGCTGCCCCTTGACCCCGCCAGAAACTTTCTTAAAAGAAAGTTTCTGGACTTCAAAGAATTTTTGAAAAAATTTATTGCTAAAGTTTTTGCTTCAGCAGTTATTCCGCGCCGATTGCAGCATCCTATTGGGGCCCCTACCCCAAATGGCAGATAAATAAGTAGTTTGCCATCAGAACGGACGCGCAATGCGCGCCCCTACAAGAAAAACCGTTGCGAGATCCGTTCGACTCCGCGCGCTTCGCCGCGCTCCGCTCAGGATGACGCAAGGGGAAGAACGCAGCACATCCCGACAGCATTTCTTCCCGTAGAAATCCCCTCTGTTTTCGCCGTTTTTTTGAAACGGCGAAAGCAAAGTTTTTGCTGTGCAACAGCCGCGTGCGTCTGAGCAAAAACACGGAGTGTTTTTGTGTGCAGCACGCGAAGTAGCAGGGATACATAAGGGACGGCAGTCCCTTATGCGCGTTTTCTTTGGTTCGTTTCTTTGACGCGCGTCAAAGAAATGAACAACAACCTTTTTACAGTTAGAAATCTTTGTTCGCACTTTCTGCCCCCCTTTCTAACAACTTATCCCTCCACTTTCCAAACCTGTGGAAAACCTCCCCACTTTCCACTGAACCTGTGGAAAACTCTGTGTAAAATAGGGATAACTCCCACCCCACCTGCCATTTTTCCCTTTCTTTACCTCACTTTCTACATTTTCCTCCCCTGTGGATTTTTCAAATCAGTAAAAATCGGAAAAATCATCCCACCCACATTTTTCCACCAAATCCCCACAGTAACACTCACACCCCACCCCACACTTTTCAACATCTCCCCACCTCGGAAAACTTGTGGAAAATTTCAAAATCCATCCAAATCCCGAAAATTTTCACAACCTTGAATTCTTTCCACATTTCCTCCCCACCTTTTCTCTCAACCATCCCCGGAAAACGAAAATCATAAGGGATAACTTTCCCTTGAAAAATATAGCAAATTTCCACTTTTCAAACTTGTACACACCCCCTATTACTTCTACGACTATTCATTCATTTCATTCTATTCATCTTCATTCATAAGGAGGACCTAACATGAAAATCAAATTTCAGCGCAAAGAGATCATCGATGCCATCTCCCCTTTGATGTGTGCCGTCTCCGGCAAATCCACCCTGACTGCCGCCGAGGGTATCTTAATGGAGGCAAAAGCACCCGATACCGTCACTCTGACCACGTTTGACCTGGAAAAGGGCGTCCGCATCACCATCCACCCCGAGGTGCTGGAGGAAGGCTCCTATATTATCAATGCTTCTAAATTCAATCAGACCGTCAAGGCTATGAGCGCCGCAGAGTTTACCCTCTCGGTCGATAATACCCTGACTGCTACCTTTGAGGCCGGTAAGTTTACCTATAAGATCGGCGCACTGCCCGGCAGCGATTTTCCCGAGACGCCTCAGCTGTCCGGCGAAAACGGCTTTGTCGTCAATCAGGGCGTGTTCAAAAAGATGCTGTCCAAGGTCATGCACGCCATGGCCCTCAACGACCAGCGTCCCGTGCTCAACGGCTGCTTCGTCAAGATCGTTGACGATAATCTGCAGATGATCGCCTGCGATACCTTCCTTATCGCCAAGTGTGCCATCTCCACCGAAATGAAAAATGTCAATATCTCCGGCGCGGCTCTCAATACCTCGTTTATCATTCCCAATAAAACGGTTATGGAGCTCAACCGCATGTTCTCTGACGATGAGGAGGAAGAGGTCTGCATCTATATGAACCGTAAGAATATGATGTTCACGCTGGGCGACGTCTGCTTCTTCTCCCGATTGATCATCGGCGAGTATATGGATATCGAGAGAGCCACCCAGATGCACCAGTCCGGCTACATTATCGTTGACCGCGAGCCGATGCTTGAGGCGCTGGAGAGAGCTTCTCTGATCACCGAGGAGAGAATTGCCGGCTACGTCCGCGCACACGTCAAGCTGGAGGTTCACGAGGATACCCTCAAGATCGCAGCCATGAGCGCTGCCGGCAGCACCTATGACGAGCTGTGGATCGAGCACGTCGGCGACGACGTTTCCATCGCGCTCAATAACCGCTATCTGATCGACGCTCTGCGCGCCTGCAGCGGCGAGAGAGTCATGATCAAGATGAGCTCGGCACGCGCACCTCTTTATATCATTCCCGCTGAGGAATGGGAGAACGCATCGGAGTTTTTCTTCCTGCTTCCCATCCGCGCATAATATATGATCTGTCAATCTGTTTCGCTGCGTAATTTCCGCAACGTGAGCGAGGCGCACGTCGATTTTTGCGACGGGATCAATCTCATTCTCGGCAACAACGCGCAGGGAAAGACAAATCTTTTGGAGGCCGTCGCGCTGATGGCCATCGGCAAGAGCTTTCGCGGCGCCAAGGAGGCGGAGATGATCCGCTTCGGGCAGAGTGCGGCCGAGATCAGCCTCAACTATCACGACTCCTTGCGCGAGCAGAACGTGTCGCTCTCGCTGGCCGAGAATAAGCGGCGCGTGTGGATGCAGAACGGCAACAAGGTCGCCAAGGTCGCCGATATGGTCGGGCAGGTCCGCGTGGTCATTTTTATGCCGGAGCATCTGTCTATCATCAAAAGCGGACCCGAGCTGCGGCGCAACTTTTTGGATGTTGCGCTGTGCCAGATGCGCCCGAGATACCTGTACTGCCTGCAGCGGTACAACGGTATTCTCAAGGAGCGCAACAAGCTGCTCAAGGTGGCGCGTGAGAACGGTCAGACGCTCTCTGAGATCGAGCCGCTGCTTGACGTCTGGACGCAGCAGATGGTTGAGAACGCGGTGCCGATTGCCAAGTTCCGCGCCGAGTTTGTCGAGCGCATGAGACGAGCGGCAGGCGTTGTGTTTGCCGAAATGACGGACGGCCGTGAGACCCCGAATTTCATCTACAAGGGGCCGCTTGGCTTTGGAGAGGAAAACGTATGCGCCGACGCGGCGACGCGCATTTATGACAAAATAAAGAGCTCGTGGAGCCTTGAGCTGGCGGCCGGCACGACGCTGCACGGCACGCACCGCGACGATATTGAGATCACGCTCAACGGCGTGAGCGCGCGCTCCTACGCCTCGCAGGGGCAGCAGAGATCGCTGTCGTTGGCCATGAAGCTGGCCGAGGGTGAGATCAGCCGGGAGGAGCACGGAGATTATCCGGTATTTCTGTTTGACGACGTGCTGAGTGAATTGGATCGCGGCAGGCGGGAGTATCTGATCTCCAAGATCCGCGGACGGCAGGTCATTATGAGTGGCTGCGAGAAAATAGAGATTGACGGGCAGGGTAGTGTGGCGCACCGCGTGATCTGCGTGGACGGCGGCACGTTTACCGAGCAAAAAGAGTAAAAAAATTATGATATATTTACACGTGGGTAACCACAAAAATATAAGAGAGAGGGACATTATCGGTATTTTTGATACTGACAATGCGACCCTGGGCGAGGAGAGTCGCCGCTTTCTTGCCGATGCGCAGAAAAAGGGCATTCTCACCGCTGCCAAGGAGGAAATTCCCAAGTCCTTTATCGTCTACCGCGAGGCGGGAGAGGTCAAGGTCTGCTTTTCTCAGCTGTCTTCCACTGCCTTGATCGGCAGGATGGAGGAGTGAGTATTATTTAGAGAGTGCGAACAAAGCGTTCTATCCGTAGTAAGTTTTTTCTTCACTTCTTTGTCACGCGACAAAGAAGTGAAGCGAAGAAAACGCGCATGGGGGAGGACCCCCATGTCCCCCCGGCATCGCGCGTTACACGCAAAAAACGCTATCGCATTTTTTGCTAAACACGCGCGGTTCTCGCATCGCAAAAATTTTGCTTTCGCCGCCTCAAAAAGGACGGCGAAAACTGCAGGGCTTTCTACGGAAAGAAAAAGATAATTTCTAACAAATACCAACCATTCCATCCCGTCTGCGGATGGCTAACGATCTCGCACCTGCCGTCCGCCCGAATAGTGGCGGCCGGCAGCCGGGGGATCTACAAGGGGGCAACGCCCCCTTCGTACGCGTTTTTTTTGGTTCGTTTTTTTGACGCGTGTCAAAAAAATGAACAATAAAACTTATAAACGTTAGAAAACCAAACTCAAAAATCTAATCTTTTACATAAAATCTCAAACGTAAAGGAACCATCCCATGAACGAAAACATCAATCAAAGCGACATCACCCTTGATTCCGCTCCCGAATCCACCAACTATACCGAAAACCAAATTCAGGTTCTCGAGGGTCTGGAGGCCGTCCGTAAACGCCCCGGTATGTATATCGGCTCCACCTCCGAGCGTGGTCTGCACCACCTCGTCTACGAGATCGTCGATAACTCCATCGACGAAGCCATGGCCGGCCGCTGCTCCCGCATCGACGTGACCATCCTTCCTGACGGCAGTATTTCCGTCCGTGACGACGGCCACGGTATCCCCAGCGGTATCCACCCCAAGATGGGCATTCCCACCCTGGAGGTCGTTTATACCGTGCTGCACGCAGGCGGTAAGTTCGGCGGCGAGGGCTACAAATTCTCCGGCGGTCTGCACGGCGTCGGCGCGTCTGTTGTTAACGCGCTGTCCGAGTGGGTCGAGATTGATAACTGCTACGAGGGTCAGAGATATACCGAAAGATTTGAAAGAGGCGCCGTTGCCCGTCCCTTCCGCTGCGAGGGTGCGACCGAGAACCACGGTTTGTACGTCCGCTTTATGCCCGACGCGCAGATTTTTGAGACGGTCATCTTCGATTACGAAACGCTGCTCAAGAGACTGCGCGAGCAGGCGTTCCTCAACGCCGGCGTGACCATCACCATGCGCGACGAGCGCGACGCCGAGAATATCCGCGAGGACGAGCTGCACTACGTGGGCGGTATCCGTTCCTTCGTCGAGCATATCAACGAGCAAAAGGGCTGCAATCTTCTGCATGGTGACGTTATTTATATGCGCGCCGAGCAGGAGGACAGAGTCGCCGAGATCGCCTTTCAGTATAACGATACCTATAACGAGAGCATTCTGACCTTTGCCAACGATATCAACACCGCTGAGGGCGGCACGCACGACGTGGGCTTCAAGACGGCGCTGACCAAGGTGCTCAACGATTACGCGCGCAAGGCAAACAAGCTCAAGGACAGCGATAAGAATCTGTCGGGCGAGGACGTGCGCGAGGGTCTGACGGCGGTTGTGTCGGTCAAGCTGCGCGAGGCACAGTTTGAAGGTCAGACCAAGACCAAGCTGGGTAACAGCGAAATTCGTCCGTTTGTGTACAATCTGATGGTCGAGAAGTTCTCCGAGTATCTGGAGGAAAATCCGTCCGTCGGTAAGATGGTTGTGGAAAAGGCGCTGGAGGCCAACCGCGCCCGTGAGGCTGCCAGAAAGGCAAGAGAGTCGACGAGAAAGGGCTTCCTTGGCGGCTCGTCCTTGCCCGGCAAGCTGGCAGACTGCCAGGAAAAGAGCGCAGAGCTGACCGAGCTGTTCCTGGTCGAGGGAGACAGCGCAGGCGGCTCGGCCAAGCAGGGAAGAAACTCCCGCTTCCAGGCCATCCTGCCGCTGCGCGGTAAGGTGCTCAACGTTGAGAAGACCCGCCTTGACAAGGTGTACGGCAACCCGTCGCTGCTTCCTATCATTCAGGCGCTGGGCTGCGGCATCGGCGAGGAATTTGATATCAAGAAGCTGCGCTACGGCAAGATCATTATCATGGCCGATGCCGACGTCGACGGCTCGCACATTCGTATTCTGCTTTTGACCTTCTTTTTCCGTCACATGCGTCAGCTGATCGACGAGGGTCACATTTATCTCGCACAGCCGCCTCTGTACCGCGTCTACAAAAAGAACGGCAAGGGACAGGAGCTTTACGCCTTCTCGGATGCCGAGCGCGATCGCTGCATTGAGCAGCTGGGTGGCGTGAACGTCGAGGCTGACCGCTACAAGGGTCTTGGTGAGATGGACGCCGACCAGCTCCGCGACACCACCATGGACCCCGAGACGCGCACCATCCTCAAGGTCGAGACCGAGGACGCCGCCGCGTGCGATCAGATGTTCTCGCTCCTCATGGGTGACCAGGTCGAGCCTCGCCGCATCTTTATCGAGCAGAACGCTAAGTTTGCCGAGAATATTGATATTTGATGCCTTCGGCGACCAAGGGGTATTTTTGAAAAAATACCCCTTGGAACCCCAAAAACTTTTGGAAAAATTTATTGGCTAAATTTTTAGCGGTTCTGTTCTAAATGAACGAACAGCAACGTCCATATGGGGCCCCTACCCCATAAGATGAATAACAAATTTGTTTCACATTGGAACGGGAGGACCAAGGCCCTCCCCTACCGGATTTAATTTCCTTCCCGTAGAAATTCCTCTGTTTTCGCCGTCCTTTTTGAGGCGGCGAAAGCAAAGTCTGCACTCTGTGACAGCCGCGCGTGTTTAGCAAAAAATGCGATAGCGTTTTTTGCGTGTAACGCGCGACCACAATCCGGGTTCTTAGGGGCGGGCCCCTAAGTCGCTTTCTTGGTTCGTTCTTTGCCGACGCAAAGAATGAACAACAAACCTTTTAACGTTAGAAAGCTATGTTCGCACTCCCAAATAAATTCCCCCGCAAAATTCTATCACATTCTCCCCACTCCGACATAATATGATAATGCGGAGGGCAAAATCCCTACCGCAAATCCAATGAACGGAGGGCTATGTGATGAACGGCAATTGTCTGTGCGGCCTGTTTGATAATAACTGGGTCTGGATCATTCTCATCGTTCTGCTGCTCAGCTGCTGCTGCAACGGCTGAACTACCATACAAAAAGAGGGCAATCGCCCTCTTTTTGTTGTTACGTGGGAAGATCACCCAAAGGCAAAAGCACCGTCGCCTTGAATAAATCCCCATCAATGTCAAGCTTGAGCTCACCCTGGTGCAGCTCGATCAGACTGTGCGCAATGGAAAGCCCCAAGCCGCTTCCCTCGGTGTGGCGCGACGCGTCTCCGCGTACAAAACGTTCCATCAGCTCCGAGGGAGAAATGCCCAAGCGCTGCCCGGAAATGTTGCGGAATACCACGCGCAGCTGCGCGTCCGTCTCGCCCTTGGCGACTACGTCCACGTCAATATACAGCCGCGTACCGCGCAGCGAATATTTTGCCGCATTGGATAAAAGATTGTCAAATACGCGCCAGATCAGCCGCCCGTCCAGCATGATGGTCGGCTCTGCCTCGGGCAACCGTACCACCACCTCAAGCGCGGCCGCCTCCAGCTTGTCCGCATACTCGGCAAGCGCCTGCGAGAGCAGCACGCTGACCTGACAGGGCGCTAAATTGACACTCAGCGCACCCGTGCTTGCCTTGGAGGCCTCGGTCAGATCCTCGATCAGCTTTTTGAGCCGCAGCGATTGTCGCTCAATGACGTCCAGATATTGCTCCACCGACGCGCTGCGCTCGCTGTGCGAGAGCTCCTTGTCCAAAAGATCAATGTAGTTGATGATTGAGGTCAAGGGCGTCTTGATGTCGTGCGAAACGTTGGTAATCAGCTCGGTGCGGAAGCGCTCGCTCTGCATCCGCTCCTCAACGGCGTGGTTGATGCCCTGGCGAATGCTGTTGAGATCCTCGCCGTGCCGACGGAAGGCACCGATCAGCGCCGTCTCGTCCACGCGGTAGCCCAGATCACCCTGTGCCAAATGCTGCGCACCCTGCCGCAGCCGGCAAAGTGAGATCAGCCCGTAAAAGCCCAGCGGTACCAGAATGAGATTGGCAATCAGCCAAAGCGCAAACAGATCGTCCGCAAAGATCAGCGTGATCAGCAGCGAGGAAAGTGAGAGCAGCGCGATCAGCGCCGTTCCTTGCCAGATCAGTGGAATGATGCGCAAAAGATGAGCAAAGCCGCGCACACCGCCGCAGATGACCACGCGCCAAAACTGACGCAAAAGCCACCAAAGCAGGCGCATAAGCCGCCAGAGCAGCGTGTTTTTGAGAATGGTGCCACACTTGCAGCGGGTCGCCGTGCTGGTGAACAGCAGCACAAGCAGCGGCATGTCCAATATGGCAAAACCGGCGCACAGCGCAATGATGCCGCCGGCAAAGCCGGAGTAGGACAGCTCGGTGATCACCATCCCCTGCGAGGCGCCGAATACGAAGTACAGCGCCAAAAACAGATCGTACGGCAGATGATCGACCGTGTTGCAGCGCACGCTACCGTCGAGCTGCTTGCCTGAGATCAGGATCAGGAGCGCAAAAATGCCAATGACCAGCATCACCGCCACCACGGTGACCAAAAGCAGCACCCAGCGCAGCCGATGCAGCGTCTCGGTCAAGGTGTAGACGGTGGCGTACAGGCTGCCGGCCGTCTTTTTCTCCGGTACGGTCAGCGTCATCTCGTAGGAACGCACGTATTCCGGCTCGGGTGTCGGCAGGTCGATCATCGAGCCGTAGCCCCAGTCGATCTGCTCACCGTAATAATAGATGCCAAAGGTGCGAGATACCGTCCAGTCGGGCACAACGTCCGCCGGCGTGTTGTCGAACAGCAAGAGCTCCTTCTCGTGGGTGAACAGACGCACCTGCAAATACAGATCGGCAGGAGCGTTTGCCTCCATCCGCTGCGCAAACGCTGCCAAGGATGCGGCATCCAGCGACTCCAGCTCATGCAGCGCACCGTAGCAGCCGTAGGCGGAGTCCGCCTGTCGCCAGGCGATGGTGTCGTACAGAGAATGGCGAAAGTCGGTGCGGTTCATGGTCAGAAGGCCAAACTCGCTGCCTGCCAGCAGCAGTAAAAGTCCGCAGACCGCGGTTAGTAGCATGGCACAGGCCAGCACCACCAGCATGATCTTGATGCTGATGTGATATCCCCAGGTCGGGCGCGCGGCAGACGCGGCGGCGCTTTTGTCGCTTAGGTTCATAGCTTATCCTCCTTTGGCTCACTTTCCAACTTGTAGCCCTGTCCCCAGACCACCTTGATCCAGCGAGGGTGCGCAGGGTCGATCTCCAGCTTTTCTCTCAGATGGCGGATGTGCACGGCGACCGTGCCCTCCGCTCCCAGTGGCATGTCCTGCCAGACGCGCTGATACAGCTCCGACGGCGAGAATACCTCGCCCGGATGGCGCATCAGAAAGTAAAGGATGTCGTATTCTCTGGGCGTCAGCGTGATGTCCTCGCCGGCAAGCGTCACGTGACGGGTGCGGTGATCCAGCGAAATGTCGCCCACCGTGTGCACAAGTGCATCCTTTTGCGACGGCAGAGCACCGCCAAGCGCGGTGTAGCGGCGTAGCAGTGAGTGGATACGCGCCATCAGCTCGGATGGACGGAAGGGCTTGGTGACGTAGTCGTCCGCGCCGGCCTCAAGCCCGGTAATAATGTCCTGCTCCTCGGTCTTGGCGGTCAGAAAAATGATCGGAACGTTGCTGTCCTGCCGGATGTGCTGCAGCGCGGTAATGCCGTCCATGCGCGGCATCATGCAGTCCAACAGAACAAGGTCGACCGCCTCCACCGCCAGGATGTCCAGCGCCTGTGCACCGTCGTAGGCACACAGCGTGCGGTAGCCCTCGCGCTGCAGATAGATTTCCAGCGCGCTGACGATATCGGGCTCGTCGTCGCAGATCAGAATGCGGCGCGGCGTATTTTCTTCATAGGATTGATTCATACGTTGCGTGTCCTTTCTTGGAGCGTCGTTGATTACACCATTAGGATATCATAAAATGCGAAAAAATGCAAGAGCTGCGAGTTTAAGAATTCCTTAAAACAGCCAACTTTTGTTTGTTTTTGCCCTCGGTGGAATACGGGTAGAGCGCGTCGGAAAAAATCGAAAAATTTTTTTGAAAAAATTTCAAAAAACGCTTGACAATTCAGAAACACTGTGATATAATATCCGTGTTGTCCAAAAGAATTGGTTTTGGATCGATGCCGGAGAGATGGCCTGGTAGTTCAGTTG
>JAFTSR010000159.1 GCA_017467225.1 Clostridia bacterium
CGGTTTGGTTGATATCGAAGTAAATATCCGGTTTAGTGTAAAACTCGTCTGCCAGCTCCAGCGCCCGGTAGATATGCCCGACACCACGCTTGTTATTGCCGTTGACGTAGATCGCCACCTTTTGCTTGGTCAGCGACGCCGCCACGCTTTGCAGGTCGGAGAAGGTATCCACATCCTGCGACTCATTTTCCGGCACTTCAAACACATCGACCTTACTGCCAATACGGGTCTTGGGCGTCACCACCGATGCCTTAGAGATCACAAATGCGCCGGTTTCCAAATAGCAGGGCGGCAGGTATTGCCTGTTTAAACGCTCGGTGTAATTCGGCACCTTTTTGCCGTCCTTCACGCCCCACGAAAGGTGCGGTGCATTGATGGCCGAGATAAGCGTATCCAGGTCGTTTTCCATTGCATAGGCAATCGCCTTATCCAGCGTTTCGACCGACAGCGTCGGCGAGGTCGGCTGCATAGTCACAACGTAATCCCACTTGGTCGCAGACGGCACTGCATCCGCAATCACCGCGTCCAGCGTCACGGCATCACCGCACAGCGATTCATCTCTCCAGCGGCATTCTGCGCCCATTTGCTTAGCAATGATCGCCACCTCGGGAGAATCGGTCGACACGATCACGTCGGTGATGTACTGCGACGAAAGCGCGTTCTTGATGGCGTAATAGATCAGCGGACGCCCGCCGATGATACGGATGTTCTTATTGGGAATGCCTTTTGAGCCCGCACGCGCAGGAATAACAGCCAATATTTTCATAATGTCTCCTTTAACTGCGATTAAAAAATGCTTTTATTTTTAAATATTTTCATCACGACCAAAGCTGCCGCCACCAAGAATATTGTCCAGCGAATCCATACCAAATCGATAATGAAGTAGAACAGCGCCGCGAACAGGATGACGACCGCCAGATACAGATAGAAGAACTTGTAGGGGTAGTGGTATTCTTCTTTGATCACGACTTTGGCGATAAACAGATGGAACAGATAGAGCAGCGCGTAGGAAAGCAAGGTGGCCACCGCCGCGCCGATCATGCCGAACTGCTGAATGAGGAAATAGTTGAGCAGTATGTTGGCGACGCAGGCCAAGGACGTTCCGATCGCAATGGTTTTCGTCTTTTTATAGTAAAATTCAAAATTGACCGGGAACGTATAGAGGAATGCAAAATACGTGCCCACCACCAAAATGGGAATTAGCTTGATACTCGGCCAAAAATCGCTTTGCGCAAACAGCTTCACGACCTCCGGCATCGCCATAATAAAGCCAATGGATAAGCAGGTATACAAAAACACGTAATTCTTCGTTTTGGTCTTGAGCTGTTCTTTGCGGTTTTCCTTGATATCGTCGTGGTAAAACGGCACCCAGGTGGTATTGAGCGCGTTGAAAATGATATTCATCACGTTCGCAAACGACACCGCAAAGCCGTAGATGCCGGCGCTTGCGTCACCCATAAATTTTTGGATCATCACCTTATCACACTGATGCAGCAAGGTGTTGGAAAGACCGTGAAATACGATGGGCAGGCACAACGCCAAACAAAACGCCCATTCCTTTTTGGAGAAAAAGCTCTTCCCCTTGGCCAGAAAATAGACGAAGAACACCACGCCGGCGAGCACGTACGGGATCGCGTGCCCCAGTGCATATCCCAGATACGGTTTTTCATCCTTCATCAGGCCCTGGATAAACAAGAGCGACAGCAGCACGCCCGAAACGGCAATGCCCACCGAAACAAAGAAATTCGTTTTCGCCTGTTTATCGTAGGTGAACTTAAACAGCGCCCACTGTGCTCCCACCATGCCGATGGAATGCAACAGCATGATCACGATCATTGTAACCGACAGCCCGGTAAACCGCGAGATCGGCATAATAAACACGCCGATAACAGCCGAAAGCAGCAAGCTGGACAGCAACGAGATGGTCAGCGCGTTGGAAAAGCACTTGTCGCGATTTTCGCCGTTATAATAAATGCTGGTCGGCGCGATGATCGCCTGCGTTTGCAGGCCCATAAAGATGACCAGGATAGCCTGATACGATGCGTAGATCGTATATACACCGTAGTTTTCCGTCCCCAGCAGCCGCGTGAAAATGGGAATGGTAAAAAAGTTGATACCGTTCAAAATCACGGGGCCAAGCAGGTTGAAGAAAACCACCTGGTTTAATTTTTTCGTATCACTTCGCATCGTTCACTCCGCATGCAGACAGCACCGTCTGCAATTCGTTTACGTCATTGACCACAACAATCTTCTCCGGCTGGCGGTACATAGCACGCAGCTTTTCGACGGTGGTATCCGCGTTTTCAAACAATCCGTCAAACAGCTTGTAGGTAAAGATCACCGTGGGCTCTTTATCAAAAAGCATCTTCGGGGTGAACTGCGCCGTGGAAAAAGCACCGATCAAAATATGCTCGTCCGTAATCTGGCGTGCGCATTCGATCTCCCATAGATTCCGGACACCGTCGATCGTGTACCCGGCATAAACCTCTTTATCCTGCCGCGGATGCACACGCAGCACCACGCTGTCCTTGATCGCCGCCAAGATCTCGTTCTCTACGACCGACGCCTGCTCACCCATTACCGTTTCACCGAGCGGCTGGGTGAGGTACACAAACCGATTATCCGCATACAAGCGGTTACCTTGGTAATCGAACACCGTCTCCAGTACGTCGCTGCTTTCCCATTTAGGCATCGCCGCCACCGTCTGGAAGTTTTGACCGCCGTAACACTCCGGATGGTTCAGATACAGCGTGTCGATCTTATAAGACATTTTATCATTCAGCAGGAACTTGTTGATCCACTTGAACAGGCCCGAACGGAAAGCATTTTCCAGGTCGTCGATATAATACGACCCCACACCATCCTCGTACTGCACAAACGTCGCCTGCGGATTGGAAAGCCGCACGCTGTCGATAAACGGCGTAAAGAAGCTGACGTATACCGTGCCGTAGTCGGTCTTGAACAGCTTTCTGTCCAGATGCTTTTTGAGGGTATATTCCGGCGCAAACACACGGAACAGCGTAAGCAGCTTGTTGGCCGCGCCTTGCAGACTCTTGTACCGTTTTACCAGCACCACGTTGCGGAATATATTGGTCGCCTTGAGGTTTTCGGCCACGGATTTGGCCGTCGAGAATTGATCGTAAATATAGATATCCGCGCTATCGTGCAACTGTGCCAGATTGATGGCATTGACGACCTGATACGGCGTATCACACACGAACAACGCCTCGTCGGTCTGTTTGTGGTTTTCCGCATCGATGCTATACATTCCGTAGCCCAAATACAGCCAGAACAGAATGGCGAAAAGATCCTGCCGACAGAACAGCATGTGCGCCTCTGCCGCCATCTGCGAAACCAATACGACCAGCAAAACAAAAACAGATGCCAGCAACGGATACGCCTCTGAACGGCGGAATTTTACCAAGGCGGCCACATAACCTATTGCCGCATTAACTGCAAAAATCACGAACAGCAACAGCCCGATAATGCCGGAATACACCACGATTTGAATAATGGCATTGTGCATGTAGCCATCGACGCGTTTCAGTTCACTGATGTTTAACTCAGTCAGCTTACTTTCGTCTACATCGGCTATCAAGGTATCATCCTCATATATATCTGCTTCGGCCACGCCAAACAGCGGATTATCCTTCAAAAGCGCAATGCCGGCTTCCCAAATGGTGGTGCGGCGGTTGGTAATATCGTCATCGCCCTCCACGCGTTCCAACACAATGGGCTTATCGGGCTTTTCTTTGTCTGGAGTTTTGTCGGGATCGTCCTCGCCGGGCTGCGCCGGCGTATCCGGGAACAGCGTATCGACAACACCCGGTAAGGATACCATCACTTTGCGCGAAACGTAGGTAGCCCCCTCCAAAGCCAGTAAAGACGTTGCCAGAATCAGCACCGACAGGCAAACGGCCCATACAGCTTTGACCCGCTTCTGCAAAAACGGAAAAACAAGCACCACAGTCGCCGCGGTGATACCTGCGACCAATGCCAAATAGCCACCATTGGACAACGTGGCCGAATAATACAAAAACTGGATGATGATGTTGGCAAGGTGAAACCACTTAAATTTCAGGAAATGCGATTTATCCAGCGCATAATTGATAACGGTCAGGCAGAGACAAACAACACTGAAAAGCGAACCTACGTTAGCGCTGGTGTAAACGCCGTGGAGTCGATTGTAATAGATTCCAATCGCCAACTGGGTTTCGCCGCGAGTAAATATCAGCGAATATTGTGCAGCGTACATACCTACGGATATGAGCGCCGCCACAAATCCAATGGCAATGATAATGTCGTTGAGATGCACAAACCACTTTTTATACGTATTTTTATCCGTTTGCGTATTAAACGGATATACCACGAACAACAGAATGCTATTGTAAATCAAGTGCTTAACGCCACTGTACAGTCGATCCATATTCATCAATATAGTGACCACGTACATAACGCTGAGCAGCACCAACCAAATCGCGCCTTTTCCTCTCAGACTCAATCGCTTTGTCAGCAGGTCATACCCAATCAGTGCGATGCCCCAAATAAACAATAGTTTTTTGGGATAATCCATAATACCGCCCAATGTAGGAAAATACCACAAGATGGCCACTATTAAATAAAGCGACGAAAACAGCGTCCTATTCGTAAGAATATCAAATATCTTGCCGAGAAAGGTTTTTACCTTTGTTGTTTTCAAGAGCTCATCCCCCTTCAATCCTTACTCTGCTCTTATAACAAAATCGCCAACAGTTCCCGATCCTTTTCCTGACAGTTATGAATATCGTAACCGCCGGCAATCAGTTTGGGCCAGGTGTTTTCCCGAACAAAATCCGCCGAAACAGCCAATATGTTTTCGGCCCATACATCGTCGGATTCATCCAACGAAACAAACGAAACGTTGCCCGTTACATTCACTTCCCGAGGAACTTCCGTGCTGACTACGCAAGGAAGCCCGGAAGCCTGCGCTTCCAGCACAACAATGCCTAGGCCCTCAAACAGCGACGGGAACAAGAACATATCCGCCGCCTGCAACAGCTCCGGAATGTCCAGCCGTGTGCCCAAAAAACGCACACGCTCGCCGATGCCGAGCTCCTCGGCGTGGCGGTGAACCTCGCTCTCCATGTCACCGGTACCGATAGATAGTAAAACCGCGTTCGGCTCTTTCGCCAGAAACGCCTTGAAGATATCCAACAAACGAAGAGGGTTTTTTTGCATTACCAGTCGGCCAATGTGGCAGACCACAAACTCATCCTTCAGCCCCAGCTCCGCGCGTTTTTGCTCGCGTAGCTGTGGGTCAAACACAAATTTTTCCGCTTCGATGGCGTTGGGGATAACCAGTGCTTTTTCGCCGTCTCCAAACATAAATTCCGACGCAATCTTGGAGCAAGCCACGTAGCCATGCGTCAAGAAATTCATAAGCGGCCGGCACAGGCGATGCAACCGCATTTTATCGGTCGAGCTGTTGTGGCTGTGCGTGACGACCTTACGCCCCAATAGCCACGGCACCAGCTCGGTGATGGCAACGCCGGCATCCAGCACGTTAAAGTACACCGTCTCATATTCCGGATGCTGCTTTAAGATCTTCCAAAGCCCTGCCCAGTGCGCAAACAGCTGCTTGCCCTTAGGCGGAATATGGTAGACCTTGCTGCCCATGCTTTCGATAAACTCGCTATGAGCAATGGTCGCAAAATCAATAACATAGTCAAAGGTAACATCGTCCTTTACTCGTTTGACCAAATTGATTACGTAGGCCTCCATGCCGCCGGGATTATCGGTCATCCCGTATACTAACACTCTTTTCATGTGGCACCTCACAAACCGTATCGGTTACTTCATCTTATCAAACAGCTTGCTGTTGCGCATCGCACTAACGCCTTTGGCGAACGGGTAACACACCCACACGCTCTTCGTTTTGAGCAGTGCGTTCATGATCTTTTGCGCCCGGGACCGTGCATTTGCCAACGACAGCGCCTCCGCCGTCAGCGGATCGGTCAGCGTGCGCTGGATATCCTGCCGGATCTCGCGCCCTTGCAGTCCCGAAAACGGCGAGCAGTTATTGGAAAAATGACTGAATATATGCTTGATATGCGTATTCGCCGCGCTGGCGGCACTCTCACCGGCATATACACCGGCATCCTTCAGCAGATTTTGCATGGCCGTGTAACGGTCGGTGATCAGCGCATAGAAGTTTTTGAGATACGGCTGATTCGTCAGCGTTTCACGCGGCGATTTGATATAGTGGTACAGCGCCCGGTCCAGCACCGCCAACGACTGCACGTGGTGGAACAGCTCGATATAGAAGAAATAATCCTCGCTGTGCATCCGCTTAGAAAACTTCACCGTTTTCTCAGCAGCCAACGCTCGCTTCACCGCTTTGTTCCAGGCGAACGAAAACACCTTTTTCTCATCAAGCAACGGCACCGCCGCCACGATTTCCCGGTTCCCGGTCAACACCTGTTTGTCCGGCACGACTGTCACACGGTGGTCAAGCTCTGTTTCGGTTACGTAAAAATCCTGGTGATAGCCAAACAGCAGCACGTCGGCATGGGTTTCCTCGGCACTTTTCCGCAGTGTGTCAATAG
>JAFTSR010000160.1 GCA_017467225.1 Clostridia bacterium
ACCGTCGTCGTCTCGCCCGACGGCGAGCTTCTGGGTAAACCCGCCACCCGCGACGTCGCCAACGCCATGCTCCGCCTGCTCTCCGACCGCTAACACAGCGTCTTCAGCTGCATCTGCCTCATTCGCTGCGAGACCGTCGTAACCGCCAGTGAAACCACCTACGTCAAATTCGCTCCGCTGAGCGAGCAGGTCATCGAAACCTACGCCGCCTCCGGCGAGTGCGACGATAAAGCCGGCGCCTACGGCATCCAGGATACCGCCTCCCTTTGGATCGAAGGTATCCGCGGCGACTATTTTAACGTCGTCGGCCTCCCTCTCCACCGCCTGGAAACTCTCCTGAAAGAAAATTTTTCCCTCTCCTTGATGGATTTTAAGTAATTGCCTTCGGTGAGCAGGGCGCTGCTTGCCTCCGGCGGCCAAGGGAGATTTTTGAAAAAATCCCCCTTGGAACCCCAAAAACTTTTGAAAAAATTTTGTTGCTAAAGTTGTTACTTCAACGGCTGTTTCATACTGACTGCAACGTATCCATGGGGCCTCGTCCCCATTTGACAGTTCAATAAGTTCATTCCGGAGGAATATTTCCGTTTTCGCCGTCCTTTTTGAGGCGGCGAAAGCAAAGTCTGCACTCTGTGACAGCCGCGTGCGATTTAGCCAAACGCCAGAGGCGTTTGGTGGTAGCACGCGACCACCAACGGGATACATAAGGGCAGAGCCCTTATGCGCGTTTTTTTCGGTTCACTTTTTTGGGGCGTGCCAAAAAAGTGAACAACAATCCAATCAACGTTAGAATGCTTTGTTCGCACATTCTAAATACATCATATTCCTTACCGAAAGGAGCCCACCATGAAAGAAAATAACCCAAACCTTGACTATTATGCCTTCGCCCTGAATAAAAACGAATCTGTGGAACCTCCCCTCGCCGCTACACCCCAAACGCAACCACCCTCCCCCCAGCCCCCCACAGACCAAAATTTCTCCGCCCAGCGCGAGCAAACTGCCCGTCGCGCCTTCTCCCGTATCGGTATCTCGGTCGTCGTTATGATCGGCGTCTGGCTCTCTCTCAATCTGCTGATCTCCATCTTTGCCCTGGCCGCCAATCCCGACCTGATCACCTCCCCAACCTTCGCCATGTTCTCCAGCACCCTGCCGCTGATCTGCATCGCCATTCCCGTGGCCTACGCCATCGTCAAAAATATGCCGTCAGTCAAGCCCGAGGTGCAGCCTCCCATCGGCGCTGCAAAATTGGTGATTGTCCTGTTCGCTTGTATGGGTATTATGATCGCAGGTAACCTGATTTCCAACCTCGCCATGTCGTTTTTCAGCGCCATCACCGGCCTTGAGCCGGCCAACAGCCTGGACGTCGTCCTGGACGCGCCCATCTGGGTG
Source organism: Clostridia bacterium (assembly GCA_017467225.1). Next base: position 1,387 of record JAFTSR010000160.1, read on the forward strand.
GTCACACTGTGCGCTGTGATTCTCTCGCCGATCTTTGAGGAAATTCTCTGCCGCGGCTTCCTTTTGCGCCGACTTCTGCCCTACGGCGAAATTCCGGCAATCATGATCTCCTCCATCATCTTCGCCTGCATTCACGGTAATTTATTCCAATTTGTTTACGCCTTCGGCATCGGCGTGGTCTTCTCCATTCTGTATCTTCGCACCGGTCGCTTCGGATATTGCGTCATTTTGCATATCATCATCAACGCGCTCGGATCGCTGTTCAGCGTCTTCTTTCTCTCGCAAATGGACCCAGATTTCGCAAAAATCCTGCTGGAAGGCGCCAATATCGCGGTAAATGACCCGGCTTTTCTGGAAATGATGCTGGAAAATATCGTTCCCCTGATGCTGATGGGTCTTTATTCCATGACCGAATACGCCATGGCCTTCGCCGGAATTCTCTTGATCATCCTCGGCTGGAGAAAAGTTAAAATTGTACGAAAAGAGAACGATCTCTCCCTCTCGCGCACCCTCTCTTTGGCCGCAGCCTCGGTCGGTGGCGTCCTTTTGATCATCGTCGCCGTCTTCTTTACCATGATGAATATGGGCTTTATCGGCGCGTGATGCCAACGACGAGCAGGGCGCTGCTTGCCTCCGGCGGCCAAGGGGGATTTTTGAAAAAATCCCCCTTGGAACCCCAAAAACTTTTGGAAAAAATCATTGATTAGATTTTTTGCGGTTCTGTTCTATCTGAATAGAGCGAGAACCCATGTGGGGCCCCGTCTCGCCTTCGGGCTCGGTCACGCTCGGGCTCTGACACGCCACCGGCGTGTCATTCACTCCCCTCGCGCCGCTTCGCTACCCATTTGACAGTTCAATATTTGCTTTGCGTTGGAACGGGAGGACCAAGGCCCTCCCCTACCAAGTTTAGTTTTCTTCCCGTAGAAAACCCCGCAGTTTTCGCCGTCCTTTTTGAGGCGGCGAAAGCAAAGTCTGCACTCTGTGACAGCCGCGTGCGATTTAGCCAAACGCCACAGGCGTTTGGTGGTAGCACGCGACCACCAACGGGATACATAAGGGCAGAGCCCTTATGCGCGTTTTCTTTGGTTCGTTTCTTTGACGCGTGTCAAAGAAATGAACAATAATCTCATTGAGGATAGAAATCTCTGTTCGCACAATCTTAATTCGTGCTAACTCTGATCTCCTCATCCGTCACGGCTACCGCCGTGCCACCTTCTCCCACAGGAGAAGGCTTGCGTTAGTTTGTTCTCACTCCTAAAATCATCTCCCTCCCACCGAAAGGATTCCCATGGCTAAAAAAACAAAATTCTCCCGTACCGACGTCCGCGGCCATACCGACGCCATCGAGGAGCAGGGAAAAGCCGCCCGTGGCGGTGGCTTCGACGCCCGAAGCCGCCATACCTTCCGTACCCGCGTCATCCTCCTGCTCGGCGTATTCTGCTTTATTATCGCCATCTACGCCGTCAACCTGATCGCGCTGCAGGCCGCCGGTAACGCCTATTCCGTCTTTGATCCCGTCGCAGAGCCGGTCGCCGCACTGACCAAAACCGTCACGCTGCAAGCCCCTCGCGGCGAAATTTACGACCGTAGCGGCAATAAGCTGGTCACCAACGCTACCACCTATACCGCCACACTGGACTATACCGCTTTCTTTGCCTCCGGCGGCGTCGAGCAGCGTAACCGCGCTCTGCTTGATCTCTACAGCGCCCTGACAGACAGCGACAAGGACGCTCTGCCTCCCACGCTGTGCGAGGAATTTTTCCCGTTTGAGGGCGAGTATCCTGATCTGCGCCTGAGCGCGGCAGCAAATGATCCCTCCTCGCGCGTCTGCAGCGAGCTTGAAAAAACACTCGCCTTTGTCGGCACGCCTGATACCTCTGCTAAAAAAATAGTACAATATTACGTTTCTATTTATCAGCTGGACGCGCGTGTTGACGGCGTTCCCATGTACTCTGATCAAGAAATTATGACCCTTCTGCGCCTGTATTATAATATGGATCGCTGCGCCTTCTCGCCTGAAAACGATTACACGCTGGCAAGCGGTATCAGTGTTCCCGTCATGAACGCCGTGCAGCAAAAAAAGGTGCAGGGACTGCACTTTTTCGCCAACCAGGGTCGCGCCTACATGTATCCCTCCTACGCCTCCCATCTCTTGGGTCAGCTGACCGAGGCAGCACCCACAAACGACGATTTTTGCAACGCTTTGGGCTATCCCGTCAATGAAATCAAGGGAAAAAGCGGCTGTGAGCTGTCCTTTGACCATCTTCTGCAGGGCACGGACGGAGAGATGAAGGTGCTGTACGACGCCTATGGCACCGTCATTTCGCGTGAGGTTTTGCGCGAGCCGATCGCCGGCTTTGACGTCTATCTGACCATCGACATTGCGCTGCAAATGGAGGCGGAGAACGCGCTGCGCGTCAACGTTTCAACCGTTGCCAACACCGGCAAGGCCATGGCCGGCGCGGACTGCAACGCCGGTTCCGTGGTGGCTCTCGATCCTGCAACGGGCGAGCTTCTTGCCATGGCTTCCTATCCTACATATAACGATATTAACCTTACATCCGACGACACCTCACCGCATCTCAATCGCGCAACCTCCGCCCTGTATCAGCCGGGTGAGCTGTTTCATATCTGCACCGCGCTGTGCGGTCTGGACACGGTTGAGATCGAGCCGCACACCATGCTCGCCGACGACGGCAATTTCGGGCACGACATTCTGTGTCCTCTGTACCAAAAATATAACGTTTCGCACCAGTCGCTCAACGTGTCGACCGCGCTGACCGACGGCTGCAACGTTTTCTTCGCCCAGCTCGGACAAAGACTTGCCATCAGCGAGCTGGAGAGGCAGGCGGCCTCTCTCGGTCTTGGACAGTCGTGCGGCTTTGAACTGACCGAATCTGTCGGCGCGGTAGCCGGCCCGTCCTGGCGCACCTCGGCAGGAATGTCGCCCTGGACAAGCGAAATGCTGCCCTTGGCGGCGATTGGTCTGTCCGATCATCGCGCCACGCCCTTGCAGCTTTGCTCAATGCTGTCCACCGTCATCACCGGCGGCGACCGCTATGCCGCGCGGGTGTTCAAGGACGCGCGTTCCTACGTCAGCGGCACCGTGATGGAGCAGGGAAGGGCACAGCTGCTCTCCCGCGCCTATCTCAACGACGGCGACGTCTCTTTGATCCGGTCGTCTATGCAGTCGGCCGCGCGCGCCAACACGCTGCTTATGAGTAAAACGGTGACGCTGCAGCAGAGAGGCATTGAGGTCGGTTGCCTTGGCAGCAGCGTCATGGCCGGCACGCGAAACAGCGAGGACGCACTGCTGCTCTCCTACGCCTCGGAGAACCTCCCCACCGGCACCGGAAAGCAGATCGTCGTCTGCGTCGCGCTGGAGCATGGAGCTAACCCGACGCTCGCTTCTCCCACCGCCGCCGCTGTTCTTGAAGCTTTTTATGGAAAATAATGATTATTGGTGCGAGGGGAAACTTTTGTGTACAAAAGTTTCCCCTCGCGCTCCCTTTCAAAAAACTTTTTGAAAAATTATTTACAAAACTTTTTGCGGTTCTGTTCTACCCGAACAGAACCGTTTTCCTTATAGGGCCCCTACCCCAAATGGCAGATAAATAAGTAGTTTGCTATCAGAACGGACGCGCAATGTGCGCCCCTACAAAAAAATCGTTGCGAGATCCGTTCGACTACGCGCGCTTCGCCGCGCTC
>JAFTSR010000161.1 GCA_017467225.1 Clostridia bacterium
ACCTTCCCACCGAGCTTTTGCTGGTGGACGTGCCTGCGCAGAGCTGTGACGCCCTGACGCTGGCCACGCTGCAGGGTCTTGCGGCTACCATGTCCGGTGAGCAGATTCTTCTCAACACGCCGACGGCACAGCGCGACCTGGAGCTTTTGTCCGCCGGGCTGCCGGATGGCTACGATGCGACGGTGTATGAGACCGATGCGGATGGCAACGCTTGGACGCTCCCCTTGCTTCTGTCTTATTTTGCACCCAAGCTGAAGGGATATATTCTGTGCGGCGCGGATCTTTCGGGAGAATCGGCCGCGGTGGCCGTCAGTCTGGCACATCAGCTGCAGGCGGTGGTGGTCAGCGAGCAAAATCGCGCTCTGGCGGCGGCAGCCGGGCTGAAGTGCGTCTTCGATGCTACGTCGGCCACGCTGACTTGGCTGTACGGCAGCGAATATTTTGAGCATATTAACCGCACGCTTGCCATTGAGCAATCGGCGCATGAGGCTCCTGCTTTGATTGACTACGCCGTCATGAGCGGCGCGCTGCTCATTTATTATCAAAACGCCGATGCCTACATGCACGCGCAGATGTTCCGCTATCTGGACGACGGCGCACTTGTCATGGGTGAAAATGCGGCGCTGGGCGAATACCGCACGCTGCAGACGCTGTCTGCGGTCAACGTGTGCTATCTGCCGGCGCGCGGCGTGTGTAATTTGTCCACCCTGAGCGGCTTTGCCAGAGATGGCATTTCGCTGGCCTCGACGCTGCCGGATACCTCCTCGGCAGGAGAGCAGCAGGAGACGGGCAAGCACACCGTTTGTCTTCTCATGTCCGACGGAGACAGCCTGACGCAGTTGACGGATGATTTCCTGACGTCGAAGAGCGGCTTCGGCTCGGACAAGCGTGGCAGCTTTGCCGTCAACTGGGGCATTCCTGCGGTGGCCGGTGAGTTGGTCAACCCTGTTCTGACCCGACTGGCAGGCCAGAGAACGGGTGCGGACGAGTTTGTCGTTCAGTATTCCGGCATTGGCGCTACGCTGTTGTCGGTGTGGCGCAATGATGCAATCGCTCCCATGGCGCAAAAGCTGGGCAGCATGATGGACGCGTTGGGCGTTTCCTATCTTCAGGTGAGTGATGATACCATGTCGCTCGAAAAGCTGGCACCGCTTGCCGCGCAGGAGAGCATCAAGGGCATTTTCTATACCGATTATGACAACGAGACCGCGGACGGCTCTATCGCCTGGGTGGAGGACACTCCCATCATGCAGGCGCGCTACCGTCTGTGTGCCGATCTGCACGAGGGCAGCATCGAATATATCGCGGAGAGCATCAATGCCTCCTCAACTGATACCGCTGACAGACATGCGTATTCCGTCATCGTGATCGATGCGGCATCGGGTCTGGACGCCCAAGGTCACCTGGCTGCCGGCGGCAACACCATGGACGCTGTGGCTGCGCTGATCGCCGCGTTGGACGAAAACGTGGACGTGGTCGGTGCCAATGCCTTTGTAGCGCGCATCAAGGCTAACCTTGCTCCTACGCATCAATCCGGCGATGACAGTGGAAAATAACGTGACCGGGCAGGGAAGCGTCTCCCAAGCGGCGAGAAATCCGTTCCCATTTTCGGATAGCAACAAGCGCTATCATACCTATGATTACTATCTGCGCCGCACCTTTGGCGGCAAATGCGCCAAAATTCCGCTGGATGCCGGATTTACCTGTCCGAACATCGACGGACGCTGCGGTGTCGGCGGCTGCATTTATTGCTCCGGTCGCGGCAGTGGAGATTTTGCCTGCACGGCTGACGTGCCGCTGCGCGAGCAGTATGAGCGGACACGGCTCTCCCTGTCCAAAAAATGGAGCGTGGAGCGGTGCATTCCGTATTTTCAGGCGCATACCAATACCTACGCGCCCTTTTGTGTACTGCGATCGATATTTGCGCAGGCACTTGACTTCCCCGGTGTCGTTGGCATGAATATTGCCACCCGTGCGGATTGCTTGCCCGAGGATACCGTCTCTTTGCTTGCTGAGCTTGCCGAGAGGACGACCTTGACAGTCGAGCTTGGTTTGCAATCGGTGCACGACGTCACGGCGCAGCGCATCAACCGCGGGCATACCTATGCACAATTTTTGGACGGCTATGGGCGGCTGGGCGCGGCGAGTCCGCGCATATCCCGCTGTGTCCATTTGATTTTCGGGTTGCCCGGTGAGGATGACGACATGATGCTGCAGACGGTGCGAAGCGTGGCAAGGCTGCGCCCGGAGCAGATCAAAATACATCTTTTGCACGTGCTTCGCGGCACGGTGCTTGGCGATATGTACGAGCGAGGCGAGTACGTGCCGCTGACGAGAGAAAAATATATTTCGCTGGTTGTGCAGGCGCTGACGCTGCTGCCGCCCTCGACTGTGGTCGGGCGACTGACAGGCGACGGCATGGGTGAGGCGCTCCTCGCTCCGGAGTGGAGTCGCAAGAAGGTGACGGTGCTCAACGATATCGATAAAGAGCTGTACCGGCGCAATCTGTGGCAGGGCTGCGCGTGCGAGATATAAAAAATAACAATATATTCACAGCGAGTTCACAATATTGTTATATACTATAAAAATGGTGAAGATGATTGTTTTTTGCTTTGGCACAGAGATAGAAAGGATGAAATCACAGTGAATCAAGCAAACGAGAATATGGAAAATCAGGCAAGCAACGCCGCTTGTGAGCAGGTCGTTGCCTGCAGAAAA
>JAFTSR010000162.1 GCA_017467225.1 Clostridia bacterium
GCGCGATCTATGTTATAATACATAGTAGTTGTGCCAAGTGCACGGGCAACGCAGGCCAAGCGCACGCCGCTGTCAATCTGCTCTTGCGTCAGATGCGCAGCCTCAGCGTCCATCATGGGAGACAGCGCGCCCTCTGCGCGCACAGCGCACTTGCCGCACACACCGCGTCCGCCACAGGGACGATCCTGGTGCAGACCTGCGGCCGCCAGCACGTCCGCCAGCAACACCTGCTCTCCCGTGGGATACTCCTTCTCATAGATGACGGAGCTGTCGGGCGCAACGACTCGAATACAAAAGCACATGGTCGCTCTCCTTTCGGTTTTGGTTTGCTTTCTGACTACATTATATCAAAAAAAGCGAAAAAAAACAAGAGGGGGATCGATATTTTGCTATGTTTTTTGGCTGCTGAACGCTGATGAGAGGAGAGGCTACCCTATGTTTTCACCCGACTATCAAAATCTGCAAAAGGCAGCGTACAATATTGAGGCCGAGCGCATTCCTCTGTACGAGCACATTATCTGTACCGAGACGGCAGAGACCATTCTCGGCAAGAAATTCGCGCATCTGTGCCAGGGCGACTTTTCCGACAAAAAAGAATTTTTCCGCAACTACTGCGAGTTTTTCTCTCGCATGGGCTACGATACCATATCGTTTGAGAATTGCATTACCGCGGTTCTGATCGGAGGCGGTGCCCTGGGCGCGCACAAGCCGGGTGTCATCCGCGACCGCGCTGACTTCGAGGCCTATCCTTTTGATGAAATTCCGCTTCTGTACGCGCGCGCCTTTGATGAAAGCTTTGACGCGCTGGCCGAAGCGCTGCCGGCAGGCATGAAGGCGGTCGGCGGTGTCGGCAACGGCATTTTCGAGTGTGTGCAAGATCTGGTCGGCTACATGGATCTTTGCTACATGTCGGCCGAGGATCCCGAGCTTTACGAGGATATTTTCCGCCGCGTCGGTCAGATGAACCTGACCATCTGGCAGGATTTCATGAAAAAGCATGCCGACGCCTACTGCGTCCTCCGCTTTGGCGACGACCTTGGCTACAAGGACAACACGCTGATCTCGGCGAACGATATTCGTCGGCTGGTCATTCCCGCCTACCGCCCGATCATTGACCTGGTGCACAGTCACGGTCTGCCCTTCCTGCTGCATTCCTGCGGCTCGATCTTCGGTGTCATGGACGATCTGATCGCGGCGGGCATTGACGCCAAGCATTCCAACGAGGATCAGATCGCGCCCTTCCCCGTGTGGGTCGAGCGCTACGGTGAGAAGATCGGCAACTTCGGCGGCATTGACACCGATGCGGTGTGCCGTCTGAGCAAACCGGAGCTCAAGGAGTATATCACAGAGGTGATCGCCAAGTGCAAGGGACACGGCGGCTTTGCCTTCGGATCGGGCAATTCCATTCCGGATTACGTTCCCGTGGATCAATTTCTCGCCATGAACGAGATCATCCGTGAGCTGCGCGGCGAGTAAAGCTGCGTCGGCTCCAATACACATCGCTTTTGTAACTTTTTTTGGCGCAACGCGCACAATGGAGGTATATTATGGAAATTTTACAGGAAATGAGCACCCTGCTGCAGGCAGGTCGTGCAAAAAAGGTTGTTGAGTTGGTCAAGCAGGCGCTGGCTGACGGCATCGCTCCCCAGGTGATCATGGAGGAGGGTCTTCTCTCCGGTATGGCTGTGATCGGTGAGCAGTTCAAGAACAACGAGATCTACGTTCCCGAGGTTCTGATCGCAGCACGTGCGATGACCATGGGCATGGCAGAGCTCAAGGAGGCTCTGGCGCGTGACGGCGTCAAGGCAAAGGGTACGGCTGTTATCGGCACGGTCAAGGGCGACCTGCACGATATCGGTAAGAACCTGGTTAAGATGATGCTGGAGAGCAAGGGCCTGACGGTCATCGATCTGGGCGTTGACGTTTCTGCCGAGGCATTCGTTGAGGCGGCTGCCGAGAACAAGGCTGACGTTATCTGCTGCTCGGCGCTCTTGACCACCACCATGGGCGAGATGCAGCGCGTTGTCGAGGTTGCGACCGAGAAGGGTATCCGCGATCAGGTGAAGATCATGGTCGGCGGCGCGCCCGTCA
>JAFTSR010000163.1 GCA_017467225.1 Clostridia bacterium
GGTGCGGATGTAGTCGCAGTCGCGGCACAGACGGTAGAACCAATCGGTTGCCGCCTCGGGATCGGATGCCAGCGCATTGAAGGTGCGGATGACCTCGGACGGACGGGGTGTCAGTACGCCCATCAGCCGTGTGTCGAACAGGTCGCGGGCAACGATGCTGTCCTTGTCGATCAGGCCCGCATCGCCGGCGTAGTCGCACAGCTCGCGAAGCAGATCCTCCAGCGGTGCCACGGTCGCAGGTGCCGTGGGGTCAAAATCGGTACAACCCAGTGCATCCAGCAGCAGGTTGGTCGCATAAGCGGTGTCACATTCTTCGATCAGCCCATGCGCTGTGGCATAGCAGATCAATCCTCGAATCGCAGAATCGGGACGGTTCATGTCGAAATATACCTCCGAAAATTTACTGATGTCTAACAGAAATATGATAGCACCCAAGCGGAGAAAAGTCAAGGAGAATGTTGTGAATTTTTTGATTTTTGGGAATTTTCCCACTGTCTGCAATGAAGCGTTCCAATCAGCCTTCCCCAGCGGGGAAGGGGGACCGCGTCAGCGGTGGATGAGGAGAGCCCCCTTCGGAAGACAATCACTAAGGGGGGATGACTCCACTTATTACTTTGACAGAGGTTTTATCTCACCAAGGAATGCGAATTTTGTTCACTGTCCTTAAGTGTTCATAAAACTCAGGGTGTCCTCCTCATCCACCGCTTCGCGGTCCCCCTTCCCCGCTGGGGAAGGCTGATTGGGGCGTTTCCTTTTGGATAGAGGAAAATATTACATAAACTTGACAACCTATTCGGTTTATGCTATACTGAACACGAAAGGGAGGTGTCCCCATGAAACAATGCCCTACTTGCCGTATGACTGTCTGTGCCGAGAATGAGTGCCCATTTTGCCATACGACATTGACCTTTGAGCCGGGTGTACCCGCGGAAAAGGAGCATATCGTTTATAACAAATATTATTGGATATATCTGGCAAAAACCGCGTGGTTCTCCGTCGTTTGCGCGCTGTTTTGTCTCATCCGTGTGCTGCTCGTGCGCCCCGCGCCGTCGTTCATGCTGTTGTATATGTCCCTGATGTGCCTGATCGCGCTGGTCGCCTCGCTGACACAGCGATCTTTGACCAAAGCGATCCGTTGGAAGTGGCAGCATACGGCGGAATATGCCGCGTATAAAGCGGCGCTTTGGAAATATCTGTTCGGCGCCATAGCGGTGCTGTTTTCGCTTTTTGTGTAGTATGAGAAAGGATATTACTTAAAACAGATAACTTTTGGCTATTTCCATATAACCCTTTGACTTGATTTTTTTCCGGATTTCTGATATAATAGTATGAATAAAATTTTATACATAGGAGGCAAACTATGAAATTCACAAGAATCATGGCGCTTTTGCTGTGCGCAGTGATGCTGGTTTCTGCAGTTGCTTGCGGCAAGTCCGGCAACAACGGTGACGATACCACCACTGCTCCGCAGGGTGAGGCAACCACTCCCGCAGCAGGCGACACCACCACTGCCGCACCCGAAGAGACCGGTCCCGTGCTCGACGAATGGGGTCGTGAGGTCATCGAGGACACCGTTCCCACCGATCTCGATTTCGGCGGCAAGACGCTGAACATCCTTGCTCGCTCCGACCGTACCGGTAAGCACCGCTGGCGCGTCGACTTCTACTCTCCCGAGTTGAACGGCACGGTACTGAATGACGCTGTTTACAACCGTAACGCTCTGATCGCAGACCGTTTGAACATCAACTTCAACGTCCGCGAGGAGGACGGTCAGTACGACGTGTTTACCGCATACGCCAACATTATCTCCGCCGCTTTCCAGGCAGGTACTCACGAGTTTGATCTGGTCGGTACGTACTCTCTGTACGGTGCACAGTTCGCAACTCAGGGCTACTTCTACAATGTTCTCGACCTCGAGGAGCAGAATCTGAATCTGGATCAGATCTGGTGGAACCAGTCCTTGAAGGAAGACCTGACCATTGCAGACCGTCTGTACATGCTGGTCGGTGATATGAACACCACCACGCTGACCCGTATGCTGGCTGTCTTCTTCAACCAGAAGACCGTTGCCGCGTCTTACGACAATGTTGATCTGTACAAGGTCGTCAACGACGGTAAGTGGACGATGGACTATCTGTCCGAGCTGATCAGCACCACTTGGCAGGACCTCAACGGTGACGGCACTGCCGATGATGGTGACTTCTACGGCCTGGTTACCATTTCTCCCTCCGAGGCATATGACTCCATTTGCGCAGGTATGGCAATCGAAATGATGGAGCGCAATGACAAGGGTGATTGGGTCTTCACCAGCCAGACCGAGCTGTTGGTCGACAAGGTACAGAAGGCAGTTAATCTGTACTGGGCAGGCAACAATGCAACTCGTTTCTACAGCATGGATCCCACCGTTACCAAGTTCGCTGAGGATGGCTCGCACTTCATGATCATCACGCTGGACAAGGCAATGGAATCCATTCTGGGCGACATGAAGTCTGACTACGGCGTGCTTCCCATGCCGAAGTACAACGAGGAGCAGGAGATGTATCACACCATTCCTCAGGACGCATTCAACATGGTTCATGTCATGGGTGATATCCAGGATCCCGCTATGGTCTCCGCCGCTCTGGAGCTGATGTGCGCAGAGAGCTACAAGACCGTTACTCCTCAGCTGTTTAACGAAGTGCTGAAGGTTCGTTACATGCGTGACGATGCCTCCGGTCAGATGCTTGACCACCTCCGCGCAGGTCTGCGTATGGACTTTGCGACCATCAATACCCGTAGCCTGCAGAGCGCCGGTTATTGGTTCCGCAACCTGATGAGCAGCAGCAAGGAAAGCAAAGCACACCAGCGTCGTATATCCAGCGGCAAGATAGCCGAAAAGACGGATAAATAGGTAGTTCAGCAGAATATTTAGTGCGCCGCCCAGCAGAGAAGCGGTCAGGATATTGCGCTTGGCTTCATAGTAATACTCGAAGTTGGCAAACAGGCTGTACAGGTAAGTGAAATAAACGCTTGCAACCAGCGGAGGGATGATCCAGACTGCTTCTGCATACTCTGTGGGAGCAAACACGCGGACGATTTCCGGGGCAACA